>DASTJG010000357.1:0-3663 GCA_035716785.1 Anaerolineales bacterium | reverse complement strand
GTATTGGCAACCCGAGCTATCCGTCAGGCTGATAAGGTGGCCCCGATAGAGAAGGCATCCTGCCTGTGTTCTCCCTGCATGGATCAAAACATCGCTGTCTATCCTCGAAGAACCAATTTACCGTAGAGTTTTTTTTACAGTAAAAGGACAGGAAAATGAAAACACAAACTGCTTCCGCGATCAGAATCATCAATGCACCAGCGGGCCTGGTCTACAAGCTTATTGCAGATTATCGCAACACCCATCCACTGATCCTCCCAAAACCCTATTTTCTTTCCCTGGATGTGGAAGAAGGAAGCTTCGGCGAGGGAACCATTATTCGATATCAGATGCGCACATTTGGTCAGACGCGTTCCTTCCGGGCGCTCATCACAGAACCGGAACCGGGCTGCGTCTTGCAGGAAACAGATCTCAGCACGAATATTTCGACCACTTTTCAGGTCCTGTCGCTGGGATATAAGAATCATGCAAAAGTGACGATCATGACGGTGCTGAAAGACCATGGATGGCTTGGCGGATGGCTGGCAAAGCTTATGCTGCAAAAAATCTATGCACAGGAGCTTACGTTACTGGCCGGACTAGCCGAGATGGTTAGGCAACCTATGCAAGCAGCTTCCGAGAACAAGACGCTTTCAATATCGTCTTAATGAATGGCTTCGAGGGTATTAGCATTCTAATTATTTATAAGGAGAAACAGCCCGTATATGATCTCAACATAGGCTGATCTGAAGTGAAATAAGTGAACCATAATCATCATCCTGCTCATAATTTTGAAGATACTAACTGGCATATTCTAGGAGAGCTAGAGATGGCAATTGACGCAATTGCAGGCGACGGAGCGCATGCATGGTTGACGGATGTTCTCCATCCGCTCAACCTGCGCGCGGATTTTCTAAACAATATCCTGACCTCGGCACAACTGGCCACAGAGCGCGCTGTCCAGGCTGAGTCCATCATAGGGTCTGAGCATATCCATCTCGTGGTGTTTGTTCCACCCGGACCGATACTGCCAAAACGTAACTGGGGCTTTTTTCGAGTGGAAAAGATCGAAAACACGGCAGATGGCAATGTGGACCCTGAACATACTATTGAGTTTTATCTATATGTAGAAGGAGGGTAATGTCCGAAGCGACTGCGCCTAGCACTCTACTGCCCCAGGACTTCATCGACCAGTTGATGAAATACTTCTTCGTGGAATGTCTGCGTTCCGGCCCCCGATTCGACCGTAGAAAGTTCCGATTGCAGTCGGGAATATAGAGCTTCGGCGCGCTTCTTCGTGGTTTCGATCGCCGCCGGATGACCCTTTATATGCGCCAAAGCTCTGAGAGCAGTTTCCGTGGATCCTTCGGCAGCTCGGAGGCTCGCGCTCCCGAGCAATGCATCCAACATAGTGGGAACGAGTCCAGCCTTCCTAGCTACAGCAAGCGCTTCGAGAAAACATCTCTCCGCTTCGGTCCTGTTGCTCATTTCCAGGAGAATATCGCCCAGGTTGTTTAGCGACTGCGCCAGACTGGCCTGATCCCCGATCTCACGCCAGATCACAATGCTGTCTTCAAGCAATTGCTGTGCCTCGGCGTGATCGCCCAAACTCTGTTTCACCAGACCCAATCCGTTCAGCGCGTACGCAGTGGTAAAGCGATCACCAACCTGCTTACTCAACACCAACCCCTCGCGGAGAAGTTTTTCGGCCTCTGCATACGCGCCCCGGGCATATGCCGCGGTGCTGAGAAAATCTAGCGAATAAGCAATCGCCCATGCATTGCCTAGCGCGCGGCTGATCTCCAAGCCTTCGCTCAGTAAACGATCTGCTTCATCATACGCGCCCTGATAAAAACCCAACACACCTAATTGTCGCAGGCAAAACGCGATTCCCCAGCCGTCCTTGTTTGTGCGCTTGATTTCCAAACCTTCATTTAGGAAACGATTACCGTTTGTGTAGTCGCCCAGGGAGACAGTCAACATCCCTAAAAAAGCCAGCGTATTTGATAACGCATCACGCGCTGCGAGCGAACCGCCATCAGCCATTGGACGTAATATTGCCAGACTGCGCTCCAACAAATCTTTGGATTGGGGGTGCTGCCCCTGCCGCAGGCAAAAGAAACCCTGATATGCCATCACGCGCGCTCGCGCCAGTTCATATATCTCATCAGAGTGGAATGTCGTTCCCATAGAGGACTTACTGTTTTCCTCCAGACTCTTAGAAACATATCCAAAGAGTGGCACGCCCTCCCGGCAATCGCAGCGCGACTCATACAGCCAGAAGAGCGTATCCGCGGCATGTCCGACCTGCAGCACCAGTCCTCGCTCGCCTGCCCATCGCCAGGCCTGGCGCAAATTAGCAATCTCGGCTGCGAGTTCCGCGGCAACCGTCGATTGATCGACACCTTTGAACCCAGCGCCGCGCTGTTCCAACAAGGACGAGTAGTATGCACTGTGACAGTCTCGCGTTTCGAGATATTCTGTCTCATTTTTCATCAAATACTCAAGGGCGTACTGACGCACCAACTCATGCATGTCGTAACGACCCGGTTCTGCTCGATTCAACAGGGATTTGGCGACCAGTGCCGATAAGAGCGTCAAATTTGTACCCGCGACAGCTTCAGCCGCCTCCCGCGTGACCCCGCCTTTGAATACAGACAGCCGCCGCAGTGCAGTCTGCTCATCCGTAGAAAGCAGTTTCCAGGAATAATCCAGGGTTGCACGGATCGAACGATGCCTTTCCGTCACATCACGGGCCGAGGTGGTGAGGAAGTTGATGTTCGATTGAATCTCGCGTGCGATCTCGGAACAAGAGAGTGTCCTGGTCCAGGCGGCCGCCATTTCAATCGCGAGCGGCATGCCATCGACGAGTTGGCAGATCTGCCGAATGGCGGTGCGATCCTCCGGCGTCGGTTCAAAGCCTGCCCTGGTTTGCTGAGCGCGCTGAATAAAGAGCTTCACTGCACTACTTGTCTCCAGCGGATCCGATTCATCGATCTCTGGGACAGGCAGCCCGCGCACCTCGAAGACCCATTCCGCCTGTAATTGGAGTGGTTCGCGAGAAGTGACGAACAACTTAACCGACGGTGTACCTTGCAGCAAATCGCCGGGCAGCGAGGTACACTCTTTTTGATTCAACAGATGCTCAAAATTGTCGAGGACCAGGAGTAGTTCTTTGTTGCGGAGATGAGCGATCAGTTGCACTGAGCGATCCGATGCGTTGTACAGAACAAAGCCGAGTGCGTCGGCAATCGCGGTTACGATCTGGTCACGGCTGCTGAGCGGCGCCAGAGGGATAAAGATGGCGCCATATCCAAAATCGGTCTGTAGCTGTGCCGCTGCTTCGAGTGTGAGTCGCGTTTTCCCGATACCGCCTGCTCCCGTCAGAGTCAACAAGCGGCACTTGGGATCCTTGATGAAACGCCCGATTTCAGCCAGCTCAAATTCACGACCAATGAGAGGTTCAGGCGAACGCAGGAGTTGAGTTTTGGGACGCGGGAAAGGCTGATCCGTATCCGATATTTCCACTTCCCCCAGTGCTTCCGGCGATTTTTCCTTACGGGCTACCTTCAGGAACTGTTCGCGCTGTTCGGCCGGGATTTCCAGAAATTGCGCCAGCAATTCCGCCATCTGGCGCGAGGGTCGGCGCTCATCGGACTCGATTTTGACAATCGTTGCCAATGA
>DASTJG010000356.1:0-3055 GCA_035716785.1 Anaerolineales bacterium | reverse complement strand
CCCGGCGGCAAAGCTCGGCAACCGGTTCGGGCAGCGCACCAATATGGACCGGATGGATGCCGGCACCATCGACGATGACAGGCGTTTCCACGGTTGATCCAAGGGGCAGGTTGCTGATCTGTCCATGGTTGGGAAGATTGGCAGCCAGGTGATAATGCGTGGTCGCACAAACCTGGTTCTCAATCATTTCTAGCGCACCTTCTGAATCTGTATCGAGCAATCCCTCAATGGTTGATTCTTCGCCTGCCATATCATTTAAGCGTCCAAGCTCAAACTCGCGGACCGCAGCCATCATGTCCCAGTCGTAGAGGCGGATGTTGTATTTATCCCAGGGTTTGGTTTGTGCGTCGCTGACCCAGGGGAGATATTCACAAAGATGCGTGTCGCCGGGAACGGGACACAGGTCAAACGCAGAGAAGACATCTCTCGTCAGCGGCTCGAAGGATGGGTCCAGCTCGAAGAAGCGCTTTTTGAATAACGGATACAGATCCTCGCCCGTCCGCTTGTCATGGATCGAAATGATCCAGGTGAAATGGTTTAATCCTGCTGCGCGAATATCCACCAGCGGGACGATCTGTTCCCGCACGCGATGCTGAAGAGGATGCTGGTCGATGGCTGCATGCAGACCGGTAAGCCCTTCTGGTACTTCGATATCAAGATCCTTTGCCAGGGCAACACCCACCATGGTGTAGCCCGCATAGATCTGATGACAGAGACCCACCGCCTTGATCGTGCTGTGACGATTGACCGCGTCACAAATACGCACCATGGGATTGGTAAAGTTCACGAACCATGCATCCGGGCAGGCTTGTTCCATGTCGCGCGCGATCTGGATGATCGGCCCGATGTTGCGGGCTGCATGAGCAAAGCCGCCCGGCCCGCCGTTCTCTGCATAAGGCTGGCGCACTCCATATTTGATGGGGATCTCGAAATCCTTCTGCCATAAATTTTCGCGCGCACCCACTTCGATGGCATTCACAACAAACCTGCTGCCGGGCAGGGCATCTCGATGATCCGTATGCGCCGTGATGGTGAACTGCGCATCCCATTCGCGGTTGAGACGGTTCGCCAGGCGATTGACGATATCCAGGCTGTCGGCGTTGCGATCCACAAGCGCCAGCGTGGAGCCGCATAATTTTTTCGAGCGCATGATCGCGGAAAGTGTATTCTCACCAAATGATGCCGATCCGGCCCCGATGACTGTGATTTTTGTTGGAAGAGACATGTTTACTCCGGTGGATTGCCGCTTAATTCATTTACACGTTAACTTTACAGGTTGAAGTGTTGATGGCAAGTTAAGCATGTGAGACGGCATTTCTTAATCAAAAAGGGATGCCTATGATTATATATCATCTGCATCCCTGAAATATTCCTCTTATGGATCGCTCATGGTTCGTTGATCGTCACCTCTGCCGTCATGCCCCAAAGAAGATCCTGGGGCTGCTCGTCGAACGCGATCGTGACTTTGAACACTGTATCTCCACCGACAGTATCTGCCCTGGGGGAGATGCTGATCACCCTGCCTGTGAACGTTTCATTCAGCGCTTCAATGGAAATATCCACGGGCGCGCCGACCTTCACCTTCGCGATATCGCGTTCGCTTAAATCCGTGGTTTCCAATTGCAGTTGATCCAATGTGGCAAGTGTCATGACAACCTGTCCCTGTTGGACAAGCTGGCCGGGGATGGCATCCACAGATGTGACGACGGCATCCTGTGGCGCAACCAGGGTGGTCAGATCGAGAATTGCCTGGGCCTCCTCCACCGCGGCCTGTGCACCATCCGCCTGGGCCTGGGCTTTCTGCCACACTTCGGCTGGGACAGGATCCCAAAACTTTCTGCCATTGCGATAATCTCTCACCCTGGCATGCCGCTGCAAATTCGCATTGGTCTGTGCTGAGCGAAATGCTTCCTGTGCCGCGGTCACGTTGTATTCCAGGTCCGGGGTGTTCAAAGTTGCCAGGGTCTGTCCTGCTGTTACCTGGTCGCCTTCCTGCACGGTAACTTCCTCGATCAGGGCGGAGGTTAAAAAACTTAGCCGGAATGTTTGAGCGGGTGCAACCACAGCCGAGGCCGTGACTGTTCCGCTCTGGGCGGCTGCAGCAGGAACCGCCACCGAGCTGAGAAGCAGGATCAATCCCAATAACGCTGATCCGTAAAACCTTTTCATTCTGTTCTCCTGCCTAATCAGCAGTATCGATCTTGACGTCGGCGCTCATGCCCCAGAGCAGGCCCTCAGGCTGGTCATCGAGCTCGATGGTGACCTTATAAACCACATCGCCTCCAATGGTGCTGGAAGTGAGTGCCACTTCCTTGACCGTGCCGGAAAATTCATTCCCAAGCGCCTCGATGAACACGCTGGCAGGCTGCCCGGCCTGGACGCGCGCGACATCCCGTTCACTCAGGTCGGTCGTTTCAATGACAAAGCTTGAAAGATCAGCCATCTCGATCACGGTGACACCCGGCATGACTGTTTCAGAGGGGGCAACGTCTACCGATACGATGGTGCCATCGTATGGCGCGGTCAATGTGAACTGCGTGTTAAGAACCGCGTTGGCAGAGTCAAGCAGCGCCTGCTGCTGGGCGATCGCCGCGTCGGCAACCTCCAGGTGGATCTTGTCGAGCTTCATCCGCTCCTTGTATTTGCGGTCGATCTGGGCGGCCAGTAAATTGGCCTCCGCCTGTTTGACGCGCGCCTCCTGGATGGTGGTGTCGAGCGTGACGAGAGTCTGCCCGGCAGTGACCTGGTCCCCGGCCTGGACGTTGACGGCGGTCACACGACCGCTCGATGCAAAGGCCAGGTCGACATGCTGCACCGGGACGACAACTGCCGAAGCCGAAACAGAGCTGGCGTCGCTGGAGGGCGCGCTCGTGCCTGAATTGTTCGTACCATTATTACCAATCGATATGGTCGGGATCGCAGTCGACTGGCCGGAAGGCGTACAGGCTCCCAGCAGGACTGCAACCACGACCAGAATTAACCATGCATGCTTCATTCTTTGCTTTCTCCTTGCAGGCGGCTGCCTAGCCGATCCTTTTGTCGCCTTCGATCAATC
>DASTJG010000355.1:0-2646 GCA_035716785.1 Anaerolineales bacterium | reverse complement strand
CAACATGGTCATCGTCAAGAGCATAATAGACCTGCCGTCCGTTTTTGCGACTGCGCACCAGTCTCATGTGACGCAGCCCGCGCAGCTGATGTGACACCGCCGACTCGCTCATTTCGAGCTGCGCGGCGAGATCGCCAACATTCATCTCCCCCTCAAGCAAAACGGAGATGATGCGCAGGCGGGTCGGGTCACTAAGTGCGCTGAACAAATCAGCCAGGTGAGTGGAAGTTTGATCTTTGAGTACCATAACAAGCGAAGCAGTCCTGTGGATAAATATATGAATACTTGAACAAGTATTCATAATTATAGCATAAAAAAGAGAACCGTCAAATGACGATTCTCCATATCTCTAGGGACAACCAGCTGGTCGTTCCTGCGTTATCCTCCCAGTGCCTCATTCAACCAATCCAAAAATCCTTTTTCCTGCGGCTTGACAGTGGTACCCAGACTCTCTGCCAGCTTCTCGAACAGCTCGCGCTGTTCCTTCGTCAGCTTGGTCGGCACCGCCACATTGACGATCACCAACTGGTCGCCGCGCGTATTGCGGCGCAGATGTGGAACGCCTTTGTTCCTGATGTGGAAGACTTTTCCTGGCTGGGTCCCGGAGGGGATCTTCAATTTCTCATCGCCATCCAACGTTGGGACTTCGACTTCCGCGCCGAGCGCTGCCTGTGCAATGTTGATGTCCAGGTTCAGGATGATATCGTTCTCGCGGCGTTTGAAAAACTTATGCGGCTTAACATCCAACACCAGGAATAGATTCCCATTCGGCCCACCGAAGACGCCAGGTCCCCCCTCCCCGGCCAGGCGGATCTGCGTTCCACCATCCACACCCGCGGGGATCTGCACCTTCTTTTTGACTGTTTTACGTTCGAGCCCACCGCCACGACAAGTAGTACAGGGTGACGAAATCGTCTCGCCGCGTCCGTTACAGGTTGGGCAGGTCGCGGTCTGGACCATCTGACCCAGGAATGTCTGACGTACCTGGCGTACTTCCCCCTGTCCATTGCAGGTGGAGCAGCGCGTCGGCGTTGTGCCGGGCTCCGCACCGGAACCGTTGCAGCGCGAACAGGTTTCATCACGCTGGAACTCGATCTCCTTCTCGACACCAAAGACAGCTTCTTCAAACGTCAGCATGACCGGCATCTGCAGGTCGCGGCCGCGGCGCGGAGAATTACGTGAGCTCCGTCCCGTCGAAAACCCAAATCCTCTACCGAATAGCTCTTCAAAGATATCGGTGAAGTCCACCGTGTAGTCACGGAACCCACCCATATTGCCGAGTCCCTCTTTACCAAAGCGATCGTAGCGGGCCCGCTTCTCCGGGTCTGAAAGAACGCCGTAGGCTTCGTTGACCTCTTTGAACTTTTCCTCGGCGCCATCTTCTTTATTCACATCGGGATGGTGCTGGCGCGCGAGTTTACGGAACGCGGCTTTGATCTCGTCATTGCTCGCGTTCCGCCCAACGCCAAGGATTTCGTAGTAATCGCGGTTGCTCATAATCTTTTATCGTCATTGCGAGCCTGCGGGAAGCAATCTCGAAATGTGCAAGGAGATTGCTTCGCTACGCTCGCAATGACGGGATATTACTCCTTCACTTCACCTTCGACAACATCCGGGCCGGCTTCCGGGTTGGGATTTGGGCCCGCCTCACCCGGGCCGCCTGCCGCGTTCGGTCCCTGGTACATGGAGGCTCCAATCTTTTGAATGACCTGTCCCAGTGTCTCGGTGGCAGATTTGATCGCGGCCACATCTTCGCCCTGGGCAACTTTCTTCACATCCGCGCTCTTTGCCTCTATCTCAGACTTGATCTCTGCCGGGATTTTGTCACCGTAGTCTCTGACCGCCTTCTCCGCTGCATAAACCGTGTTATCGGCATGGTTACGGACTTCGATCAGTTCCTTGCGCTTGCGATCTTCCTCCGCATGGGCTTCGGCATCCTTGCGCATCTTTTCCACTTCCGACTCCGAAAGGCCGGAAGAAGCCGTGATCGTGATGTGCTGCGAGCGTCCGGTCGCCTTGTCCTGGGCAGTCACTTTTAGAATGCCGTTCGCGTCGATATCGAAGGTCACTTCGATTTGCGGCATGCCGCGCGGCGCCGGCGGAATGCCATCGAGAATGAACTTGCCCAGCGACTTGTTATCCGCCGCCATCGGACGCTCGCCCTGCAGGACGTTGATCTTCACCTGCGTCTGGCTGTCGCTGGCGGTGGAGAACACCTGACTGCGGCGGGTGGGAATCGTCGTGTTACGTTCGATCTGCGGTGTGGCAACGCCGCCCAACGTTTCGATGGAGAGGGTCAGAGGGCTCACGTCGAGGAGCAGGATGTCCTTCACTTCACCGCCAAGTACGCCGCCCTGGATGGCCGCGCCGATCGCGACGACTTCGTCGGGGTTCACACCCTTGTGAGGTTCCTTGCCGAAGAAGGCGCGCACACGATCCTGTACGGCAGGCATACGCGTCATACCACCGACCATCACCACTTCGTTGATGTCGCCTGCGGTCAAACCGGCGTCGGTGAGAGCTTGTTTAAGGGGAGCAATCGTCCGGTCGACGAGGTCGGCCGTCAATTGTTCGAGCTTGGCGCGCGTGAGAGTCATCACCAGATGTTTGGGTCCGCTGGCATCGGCAGTCAAATAGGGGAGATTG
>DASTJG010000354.1:0-4851 GCA_035716785.1 Anaerolineales bacterium | reverse complement strand
CTTTTCCTGAAGCGGCTGTGGAGGAGCTCGCTGATTCTGTCGAGCGGATCATCGTGCCGGAGATGAACCTCGGTCAATTTGCACTGGAGGTCGAGAGGGTGGCCGGACGTAGAAAGGTCGTGCGCGTCAATCGCGCCAACGGCGAGATGGTGACACCCGATATGATCTTAACGGCTGCGGAGGTGTAGCAATGTGCGAACACATTCTTTCTGCTCATGATCTGGATGTGAACGAAGGACAGATTCCCCAGGAGGACTGGTTCGAAGCGAGTGTCACACTTCAACACCTGCGGAAGAACAAAAAATTCCCCACCATCTGGTGTTCGGGATGTGGCATCGGCGTAGTGATGGGATCGTTGATCCGCGCCATCGAAAGCCTCGGACTCGAAAACGATCAGGTGGCATTGGTGGCGGGCATCGGATGCACCGCGCGCATGCCGGTCTACATGGATTACAACACACTGCACACCACACATGGGCGCGCCCTGGCGTTCGCCACCGGCTTGAAGATCGCCCGCCCCGATATGAAGGTCATTGCCATCATGGGTGACGGCGACGCACTCGCAATTGGAGGCAATCACTTCATCCACGCTGCACGGCGCAACATCGGGATCACCGCGCTGGTGGTGAACAATTCCATCTACGGCATGACCGGCGGACAACACAGCCCGACAACTCCTCTGGATATGCGCGCCACAACCGCGCCATACGGAAACGTCGAGCCGCCCTTCCCCATCTGCGACCTGGGCGCAGCGGCCGGCGCGACCTACGTCGCGCGCAGTACGGTTTATCATGTCCTTGAATTGGATAAGTATCTGGCGCAGGCAATTTCGAACGAAGGCTTCAGTCTCGTGGAAGCTGTCAGTTATTGTCACACCACGTTTGGCCGCATCAACAAACTGGGCACGGCAGCAGATATGATGCGAGCGCTCAAGGATAATAGCATTCCCAAATCTGCTTATGACAGGCTCAGCCCTGACGAACGCGAATCCAATACGAAGATCGTGCGCGGGGTCCTGCATACCAGGAACCGCCCGGAGTATACAAAGGTCTATGCTACGCTGGTGGATCGCGTGCATGAAGAAACCATCCGGCCGCGCAACTATGGAGGTCACTAATGGACAAGCGAACAGAGATCCGCCTCGCAGGCGAAGGAGGACAGGGAATGATCCTGGCAGGCATCATCCTTGCCGAGGCCGCAGCGATCTACGATGGCAAGCAGGCCACGCAGACCCAAAGCTATGGGCCTGAAGCGCGCGGCGGCGCGAGCCGTTCCGAAGTGGTCATCTCAGATGGCGAGATCGATCATCCCGAAGTTCTGTCTGCGGATGTTGTTGTCGCACTTAGCAAGGAAGCTTACAAAAAATTCGCGAAGACCGTTCGCCCGGGCGGCTTGTTGATCGTGGACGAAGACCGGGTGGAGACATCCGCCGATTTCAACGGCATCAAGATTCCCATTGCGCGCATTGCACATGAAACGACCGGCAAAGCGATCACTGCGAACACAGTTGCGCTGGGCGTGCTGGTCGGACTGACGAATTTGGTCTCACACGACGCCATCGAAAAAGCTGTCACCGCGCGCGCGCCGAAAGGCACTGAGGAGATGAATCGCAAGGCATTGCAGGCTGGCTTTGCCGCGGCGGAACAGGTCAAAGCTACTGCCTGAGTTTATTGCAGTAACCAAAAGTTAATTTTCCACCACCACTCGCATCTACAAATCATATCGGTATAAAAAGGCAATGCATGAAAGTGCATCGCCTTTTTGTTTTCCAACGCGAATTGAACCTGCTTGTGATCCATCCATTGATCTTTCAGATATGCAAACAGGTTGGCTCTATCCCTTGCAAGTCTGTATAGCATATTTTTGTATCCAGCCTCCTAATCACACGTCCTATCTATAGGACAGATGTACATTTCCCATGGAGGTTGGTTATGATTTTCAAAACGACTCAAAAGGGACAGGCCCTCATTCTGATCGCCCTGGCAGCAGTAGGGTTGTTCGGTTTTGCAGCCCTGGCACTTGACGGGAGCGCCGTCTTCGCAGATCGGCGCCATGCTCAGAATGCGGCAGATACCGGCGCGTACGCCGCGGCACTGGCGAGAATACGTGGAAAGCCGGAAGCTGAGTGGAAACAGGCTGGGCTGGATCGCGTCGGGACGAATGGTTATACCGACAATGGTGAAATTGTAGTCAAGGTCTATTCGTGCCTGGAATGGAAAACATCACCCGATAACCCAACCGGTGCAGACTGTAAGGCTTTACCAGCCGGGGCCGATCCTGACGAATATGTTCTGGTACGCGTCAGATCCGTTGTCAAGATGTATTTTGCGCGAGTAATTGGACGGCAGGAAGTAATCAATTACTCAGACGCGATCGTCCGTGCTGCCCCTGCCAATATTACAGAGTGGTTTAATGGTCACGCCCTGGTCTCTGCGAATCCAGGGTGTGCAGCGCCAGGTGAATTTGGTCCGTTTGAAGTTGGCGGTAACGGAAATACAGTTGTGAACAATTCCGGGATTTTTGTCAACTCATCGTGCCCCCTCGCTTTTGTAGATAATGGGAATAGCAATACAGTATTGACCGATCCCAGTGCAGGTGTTTGTGTTGTCGGTGGAGTCCAGCCTGGCGTCACCGGTGTTAATCCGGCGCCTGCTGCAAACTGCGGAGACCAAATCGATATCAATCAGTTTTGGATGCCCGATAGCGATCCGAGCTTGCTGGCGCCCTACTGTAGTACACCCGGGACGATTACTTCCTCCGGAGGGGATTACATAGCGACGCCGGGCTATTTCAATAAAACAGGTAACAAGACATTTCCTGATGTGAGTCCGGCACGTGTACTGAAATTACAGAAGGGTATCTACTGTCTCTACAATGGGATCGGTCTGACCGGAAACTGGACAATTACAAGTGATCTGGATGGGGACGGACATGAATCTTCTGAGGGAGTCTTCTTTTATGTTCCAGGTGGCGACGTTGTATTCAACGGTGGATCTGAGCTCCGGCTTTACGCAATGGATAGCACCTCTGGCGGGTTCCCGTCACAACTGCTGGATTACCTGTTTTATATCCCAGCTTCCAATAGGGCTGACGTTAAGATCACCGGCAGCAATAACTCCACCTTTACCGGCATGATTCTCGCACCGACATCGGCTATAGAGATAATCGGAAATGGCGGTGCACTTAGCCTTCATACACAAATCATCGGCCATAACACGAGGATTTCGGGCAGCGGAAATATTGAAATTACATATGACCCGAATGATGTCCCGCCCGCAATCATTCCGCCAAGGCTCTCTCCAACAGAGTAACCCGGCAAAACACAACTTCCAAAAAACATTTTCCCGCTCAACAATCAAAAGCGACGTGCAGCACGTCGCTTTTGATTCCAGGCAGAGCCGCCAATACGAAAGTTGTTTGGTGGTGATCGTCAGACTCCCCTTAATTGACACTTAAATTGCGAAAAGACGGGTGAAATCCGCACAGCGATTGCCCCTGCCAAACACTTCCACGATTGGTCATTCGCGGTGTACAATATTAAGGATAGTCCAGCACTGAAGTGAATGCTACACGCATTACCACTTCCTATAGAAATAAACCTATCTATACATCCTTGAAAACTTATGGAAGTGGGCGGTTTACCTATCAAGTTTGTAGGGCATATAGCGTAACCGGCCCCTTCACTCCACGTCACATCATGGTTATCATATTCAATCATATCTTGTTTTTTTTTTGATTTTTCGATTCGGATTGCAAGGAGACATCATTATGAATTATAAAACTTCCAAAAAGGGACAGCGAGGCCAGGCGCTGATCCTGATCGCGTTCGCAGCGGTTGGGTTATTCGCCTTTTCGGCGCTGGCCATCGATGGCAGCCGGGCCTTTTCCAATAAGCGTCAGGCACAGAACGCCGCCGATACATCCGTGCTCACCGCCGCATTGACATACATCAGGACACCAGGCAACAGCGATGTAAAGAGCGCGGCCGCTGAGCAAAAGGCTCTCGATCGCTCCATAAGCAATGGCTTCGACCCTGATAATCCTGGTGTCAAAACGGAAGTCAAAGTATATATCAATCTTTGCAGCCAGGAAAATACGATAGATCCAGAGACGGGCTGGCTCATTGCCCCCTGCGATGGCTTACCAACAGGGGCCGTGAAGTCAGAATATATTCGTGTCAGGATCGTTTCCACCATTCCGACCACGTTCGGTCGTGTGATCGGCCGGCAAACCCTCACCAGCGCCGCGGAGGCAATCGCCCGCGTACAGGGGAGTTCCACTTCATCCACCGGTGGGTTCAGCAGCGGCGCGGCTATGGTGGCCATCAACGATCAAAAGAGTGGCGTTTGCTTTAGAATGAACGGTGGCGCCTACGTCTATACCCATAACAGCGGCATCTTTATCAACTGCGACAGTACTGATGCTATTTTCATGAACACCAACATGGAACTGCGCATGGATGCAAACGGCCAGGTGGTTGGCTGCTATAACACCAGCTCTGGCAACAAAAACGATCCGGCCTACGATCATGATCCCATCGATTGCGACGCCAATGGCGGTGAATCGGTGTCCTATAGCGCAGCCGATTTCGCAGATGTACCCACCATGCCTTCTCCCGTGCCCACATGCAGTGGAACAGCACTCAAGTCGGGCAACAAGTATATTAACGGGGGGAATGTGCCCAGCAGCATTATCGATACGAACACTGAATTCTCTGCCGGCGTGTACTGTTTTGACAGTGACTTGAACGTACAAAATCACAGTACGGTGACGGGGACGGGCCTGGTAGTCTTTGTTATGAAGAATGGAAAGACTGTTAACTTACAGAGTGGAGAGACCTTTAACTTTGAG
>DASTJG010000353.1:0-10924 GCA_035716785.1 Anaerolineales bacterium | reverse complement strand
ATCGTGGTGGAAGTGGCCGATTCGGGTGCGGGCATCGCAGCGGATGATCTTTCTAAAATATTCGAAGAGCTTTACCGCGGCACGAATGCGCGTGGTACTGATGGAAGTGGGTTAGGATTGGCATTAGTTAATCGCATAGTCATGTTACATGGCGGACAAATTAATGTGCGTAGCCGTCAGGATGATCCGCGCGGGACCGTATTTACCGTCCGTTTGCCTGAAAAACAAGGCTAAACCCGTTACAAAACTGTGACATCCTTGGAACAGGCTTGTAACAACGGGGATGTATAGTATATGTATGAAAAGCTCGCAGATCACTTCCTTCTCCGAAAAGACATTGATCAAAGCCGCACAGCACGGCGATCTTGAAGCCTTCAATCTTTTGATCCTACGCTACCAAAATCTGCTTTTTGGGATCGCGTTACGTCTCCTGACCGATGAGGATGTGGCAGCAGATGCAGTGCAGGAAGCATTGATCTCGGCGTTTCGCAGATTCAATACCTTCCGCGGTGACTCGCTGCGCAGCTGGCTGGCGCGCGTGGTGGTCAATGCCTGCTACGATGAGATGCGTAAAAAACGCCGCCAGCACTCCGTGCCGCTCGAACTCTTCAATGCAGAAGGGGAGGAGATCGAGACCAGTTACTGGCTGGTCGATCCACAGGCAGATCCGGAGTTGCAGTACGAATCAAGTGAGTTGGAAACTGCCATTCATGAGAGTCTTGACAAATTACCACCCATCTATCGCCTTATGCTGGTGCTGGTGGATGTAGAGGGATTATCGTATGAAGAGGCCGCAAGTGCGGCGGGCATCCCGGTTGGAACCGTGAAGAGCCGCCTGGCACGCGCCCGCCTGCAGATGCAAAGATCGCTGCAGATGGCTGGCGAATTATTGCCCTCTTCTTATCAGATCGAACTGCCTCTCTCTATGTAGTTTACAAACCCCACATCTTGAAGGGAAATCATCATGAAACGATTTATCGTTCTCTTCAGCGTGCTTGGTCTGTTTTTATCAGCCTGCGGCACGCTGGAGATATCGCTTGAAACGCCTCCGCCTGAAATCTCAGCAGGCTCCATTCCCGAAGAAATTGTAGAACCGAAACTTTCCATGAACTCTTCCTCAGAGGAGATCCGTAATGCGCTGCTGCAAAGCGCGAACGAATGGGAAACCATCTGGATGGATGGTACGATCACATGGTATCCACCCGAGGGTTCGGATGGACCATTGCAGGTCTATCATGAGCAGGTGTGGATTGACCTGACCACGGATCGTTTTCGGACGCTGTTAGGTCCCGGCGAGGGCACGGCGGAACAGTTTACGGCCTGTGACGGAGAGACGATTCTCAAAATCGATCTGAAAACCGGTTCGAGCGAATCGCTTTCGTTGCCGACATTTGCAAAAGAGGCGCCTGCCGATTCAAGCCCTCATATGCTTTGGGGACAGATTGGAACGCCCCTGAGCGAAATTGCTCTTTCATCGAACTATGCCAGCGACCAGGGGATATATCGAGTCACCGGGATGGAAGTCATCGCGGGACGCGAAACACTGATTGTAGAATGGACGCGCACGGGAACGGATCTGCCGCAATGGCGCATGTGGCTCGACACAGAAACAGCGGTCATTCTGAAGTTCCAGGAATTTGGCAAGGGAGGCGGAGAAAACGTGTTGGGTGAACGCCTCGTCAATCAGGTGATCTACGATGATGTTTTCAGCGATTCTCTCTTCCGCGCGCCTGCTTCACAGCCGCAGTTTGGCGACATCACTGGCAATCCTCTGACCGCCGGTGAACCCATACCGACCGCTTCGTCCGATCCCGATCCGCTGGGTGAAGTCTACTTTTTTGTCACCGATCACAATTATGGCAACGAAAAAATCCAGCTCATGCGAGTCCCTGGTTCCTGTGCAGCCGGCTTGAATGCTTGCCCCGAAGCCCAGACCATCTCACCCCCATTTGGCTTGAACTTCTGGTTGACGTCCCTGGTCTGGTCCCCTCAAGGTGATGCGGCAGCATTTTCTTACCCGATTACTGCCGATGGGAATCGCTCTGCTTTGTACCTCTTCAACCCTCAAGCCGAGGCATGGCAATCGCTTGTGGAATTTAATTTTATCGACCCACCGTTCTGGTCCCCGGATGGAAACTGGCTGGCTTTCCGCGTGCAGGATGGGAATGGTAGTGATGAAATCTATGTCGTTCGGCGGGATGGTACGCAATTGACCAATGTGTCGGCAAGTGAAAAACTTCCCGCGGATGGGGCTCCATATGCATTGAGCGGCTGGATCAATAACAACGTCGTTCTGCACAGCAGAAGCAACGGCACGATCTATTTGTTCCGTGCAGAGGATGGAGTCGTTACACCTTTGTTCGATACTCCTCTGGCAAAATCCGATCTGGTCGTGCCTTCCCCGGATGGATATTTCCTGGCTTATACGGATGTCTCCGATCAAAAAATCGTCTTGAAGCTGCTCACACCCGATGGCAAGACAACGCGTGAGCTGGCAACCTTCCAGAATACTTCCCTCTATCCGATCACCTGGTCTCCAGACGGGACAAGGCTTGCGTTTGCCGCCATGATCGGTGGGGATTCAGCCAATGGGCAAAATATTTACATCATTGGAAGCGACGGTCGTGGTCTGCAGCAGGTGTACCAGAGCCGCTTTGCAAGCGTTGCACAAATTAACTTTTCGCCGGAGGGGAAGTACCTGTTGCTCCAGGATGACGACGCGGCAGGCAGGCATATTTTTGTGATTGACCTTGCCTCTCTCGAACAACATATGCTTCAGGTCCCCAATCTCCCCCTGGACTGGTGGTGGCTGGCTCCCAGCTGGAGCCAGTAAACCCAGCTCGAATCTCAGAACCAACCGCGTGGAGTACCAATGGCTCCACGCGGTTTTTATTTCTGTGGTTATAATTTCAGCCTTGCGAAGGTTCCTGGAAACTTTATTGGTTTGCGGAGAGTTTTCTTATGGGTACAGATCTTTCGTCTCACGATGTTTGGGCAATTGGGGATTCGTATGAGCCGTATGTCGGCCGCTGGAGTCGACTCGTTGCGCGGGAATTTATTCCCTGGTTAGATGTACCTGAAGATCAGCGCTGGCTGGATGTGGGGTGCGGCACCGGCGCGCTCAGCCAGACGATCCTGAAGCTGGCCAATCCCCAAAAAGTAAAAGGGATCGACCGCTCCGGAGGATTTGCAGAGTTTGCGCGCAACCAAATAAACCATTCAAAAGCTGAATTTGAAGTGGGGGATGCACAGTCATTACCAGTCCAATCCAAAACATATGATGTTACGGTGTCTGGCCTGGTGTTGAACTTTGTTCCACAACCCGACCAGATGATCTCTGAAATGAGACGTGCCGTACGCGAAGCGGGAACTGTTGCCCTGTATGTTTGGGATTACGCCGGAAAGATGCAGTTCATGCGCCACTTCTGGAATGCAGCCTCGGCGTTGGACCCTGCCGCGCGGGATTTCGACGAAGGAAGACGCTTTCCCCTCTGCAACCCGGAGGCACTGACCAAATTGTTCCAGGACGCAAAGCTGGCTGAGATCAAGACACACCCGATTGACATTTGGACCGATTTCAAAGACTTCGATGATTATTGGACTCCCTTCCTGGGCGGACAGGGATCCGCGCCGGGCTACCTCATGTCATTAAGTGAGGAACGCCGCGCCCAATTGCGTAAGAGGATCTACGATAGCCTGCCATTTGCGTCGGATGGATCCATTCCGCTTGTGGCAAGGGCCTGGGTGGTACGAGGAGTGAAATAAGACTCGCCCCGTCATTGCGAGGAGGGCTTCGCGCTGAGCGTAGCGAAGTCGAAGCGGGCCCAACGAGGCAATCTCATTCACAGTTACAAGGAATAACTTCACATGAGATTGCTTCGCCGCTGCGCAGCTCGCAATGACAGAAATTATTAATAAGGAGAATTCATGAAACGCTGGCAAGGTTCCTGTCTGGGTGCATTTCTGGTTTTATTGATCGGTGGTAGTTCCTTACTTTTCTTTGTGCCATTTGGCGGCGCGATGATCGCCGCGGCGCCACCTCTGTTTGACCGGCTGACCGCCTATGTTCTTTGCCCGGATGCAACCGATTATTCCTACAATGACTATGGCTTTGGCACGCCAACATCATCCAGTCCGAGCGGCGGGACGGGTCACTACACGGAATTGACCTGTACCTATGCTGACGGCTCACAGAAAGTTTTTCCCAACGAGGAAGTTGGCATAAAGGGACTCGCTGCCTCGTTTACAGCCGCCGGCATATGCGGTGGAACAGTAGTGTTTCTCCTGATGATCCTCGCAGCGCTTCTTGGAGCAAGATTGGTAAAGCCGAAAACAGATATGTGAATTCACAAAGTCTTGCAGTAACCTCACAAATTCGATAGCCTGAGTGACATAGACAATTGAACACCATATAATAATTGTATGCAATGTCCGTATTGTGGAACACAATGGCCCGCTGATCTGGCACCTTCGCTGAAGTTTTGTGGCGCGTGTGGGCGTCCGCTGGGGGCAGTAAGTGCCGCGCCGGAACCGTCAACGGGAATGAATGAACCGGGGGGAGAGTTGCGCTACATGACCGTGGTCTTTGCTGATTTAGCCGGGTTTACCTCGTTCGCAGAAGACCGCTCACCCGATGAAGTCGCCCAAATCGTAGGAGAACTGTTACAGAGACTTGCGAAGGTCGTTGAAGAACACAACGGCGGCGTGGATAAATATCTCGGCGACGCGGTCGTTGCCACGTTCGGTTTGCCAAAGCCTGACCCCAACGCGGCGCGCAATGCTGTGCGCGCCGGCCTGGCGATGCAGGAGGAAGCTGCCGCCTTCAACCGCGAATACGGCTTCAACTTCGGGCTGCGCGTCGGCATCCACGCCGGGCAGGCGATGTTCCGTGCGATTGGCGGCTCGTGGACGGTGATGGGAGATACGGTCAACACGGCTTCGCGCATCCAGTCCAGTGCCGCACCGGGGAAAGTCTGGATCTCGCAGCCGGTCTATGAGGAAGTCCGGCGTTTCTTCGATCTGACAGTGCGTCCGGCCATCGAGCTAAAAGGTAAGAAGCATACGGTCCAGCCTTTCGAAGTGCGCTCGGAGCGAAAAGTTCCCATGGTGGACCTGCCTCCCTTTGTCGGGCGCGAGACGGAGTGGCGGCTCATCCAATCGACCTTAAGAGAAGCTGTCCAGCAGAAAACATTGAAGGCACTTTTTGTGCACGGCGCGGCAGGTGTAGGCAAGAGCCGCCTCGTCTGGGAACTGCGCGAGTGGGTGCGGCGCTCCCCTGAACTTTACCGGGTGGATGTCATTCACTATGACCACAGCGCGCGCTTGCCGTCGCATGGACTCAACGCGGTCATCCGCAGCCGGTTCCAGCTCCCGCTCGAATTGAGCGAGGAAGCCATCCTGGAGCGCCTCACAAAAAATATCGTTACCGAACACCCGTCAGCACAGGATGGACGCGGCCTGCTGGCAGTGGAGTTCTTCGCGTTTGTGCTCGGCATCATGCGCCCGGACTTCCAGATTCAGAGCATGGACGGTCTCGCCAAATGGCAGAACGCCTTCCTCGAGATCAAGTCGTGGATAGAATTCCATGCCGCGCAGGAACCCTGGATCCTTGTGTTCGAAGATGTGCAGAAAGGTGACGCCGATACGGCTGCCTTCCTGGATTGGGCGCTGAAAATGGAATGGCATGCGCCGGTCTTTGTGATGGTGATCGCTCGTGAAGAGGATTTTGCCTCCGATGATTACTGGTACGAGCCGCTGGCGCGTTGGACGCAAAACGGCCAGATGGAGGAATTGCGGCTGCGTGAGATCGAACCTCATACGCTGGCGCAAGCCCTGTCCCATCTGGGCGGCGCGATCAACGAGACGCTTGCACTGCGGATCGCCGAGCATACAGAGGGAAATCCGCTCTTTGCCATCGAGCTGGCCCTGCTGCTGAAAGAGCAGGGCATCGAATACTCAGCGGTGGAGAACCTGCCGTTGCCCGGTTCCATCCGTGAAGTGATGGAAGCGCGCCTCGAGCGGTTGGGGCTGGCCGGGAAGGAAGTTGCCAAGCGCGGCGCCCTGATGGGACGGCGCTTTACGCTCGAAGCCGTAGGCCGCATCTGGGAACACTCGCAACCCGAAATGCAAAATGGATTGCGTGTCCTGCGCGAAACGGAAACGATCTATCAGGAAGCATCCAAGCTCTTCGTCGGCGAAATGGAGGAAGTCTTTCGGCACGGACGTTTACAGGAGGCGGCGCTGGCCCGCATCCCGAAGGATGAACGCCAGCGCTGGTTGTCTGGCCTTGAAATTTGGGCCAAGTCAAAACTGGAAAGCTTCGGTGAGTATTGGGAAGGTGTGGGCATTATGCTCATCCCACTCATCATCCGCGCTCGCAAGGAACACGGGGATACGGCCGAAGTCAGTCTCTGGTATGAGACGCTTGCCTGGCTCCATCGCAGGCATCATCGCCATCAGGAGGCTGCCGATGCATTCCGTGAAGCACTCCTGTTTGCAAAAGACGTGCGTCGCCTGGTTTTATATCGTCTTGCCGCTGACCTTGATCTTATCAGCGGCGCGGTCGAACGGGCCCGCGAGATGATGCAAACTGCTTTCGCCGAGAACCTGGGGTCAGCAGAACTTCCGGCCATGCCGGAGCGCATCCAATCCCTGATCGACGATCCGCTTGCCCATTGGGATCGCATTACGCTGCCCGAAGCAGCCCTTGCCCTGAAATTGATGTACGCAGATGCACTGGTGCGGCTCGGCCAGCCGGAGCCTGCCCGGCAGCTTTTCATGGAAGCCGAGCAGGAGCTGGCAAACCTCAGCGGCCCCACAGCCGATATTCTCAGTTTGCGCTGGGCGAACCGCTGGGGTTATCTGCTTTCTGAAATGATGGCAAATCCTCAGTCCGCGGAACAGTTGTATGCGCGCGTGCGCAGCGCGCTCGACCTCGAAGCTCCTCATCTGCAGGGGGAACGTTCCAAATTTCTGGATACTGAATTCAACATCGAAATGCGCCTCGGGCGTTACAACCGGGCCCTGGTCCTGGCCGAGGAATTGCTGCAGATTGCCCGGCGTGAGGGGAACCTGCGTGAAGAAGCCCGCGCTCATAATTCATTGGGTATCACCCTCAATGCTTTGGGTGATTGGGACGATGCCGCGGATAGTTATGAGCGCTGTCTCTCGCTGGCGCGTTCCATTGGCGAACGCCGCTCGGAAGCCATATCCCTTCACAACCTTGGCATCATCCGCATGGACCAGGCCCGTTACGATGAAGCACGGGCATGTCAGGAGAATTATCTTACGCTCAGCCTGGCAACGGGTAATCATCTGGCTGAATCCTACGCGCCTGCCTATCTTGCTGTGATCGCCATTTGTCAGGGGCAGTTCGACCACGCGGCATCCTTAATTACGCGTTCCCTGGAGCTTGCCAGAAAAAATGGATGGATGCGCCTTGTAGGGCTCAATCAGGGTATCACCGGTCTGCTTGACCTGCATCGCTGGCTCGCCTCCCGTGGGACCACTTCGACTTCGCTCAGTGCAAGCTCCTGCCTGCCGCGTGTAATCGAAACATTGTCTGCCTCGGAAGAGATCTGGAAGAATGTTGATGAAGCCGGAGAGTTTTATGCCGCTCTCGTGATCGCCCAACTCCACACAGGCAGTGAATCCGCGGCCCGCGCCACCCTCGAGCGAGCGCGTACAAACGTGGACTCCTCCTGGACCGCGGCGCGCATCTTCCTCGAACTCAGCGAAGCCATCCTCGAGCGCAAGCCGCTCGATCCGTTCATCGCATGGTTCAGGGAACATGGTTTTCTGCGCGCCGTGGAATTTACGGAGAAGATTGCAGCGATCTGATTGTTCTTTGCCACGGATTCACGCGGAAAGGTTTAAAAACATCGGTGTAAATCCATGCTATCTGTGGCAAAAAGAAAACATCTAAAGATGATGATTGTCAGAAGACCTCCGAGTTGATAGCTCGGAGGTCTTTGCTTCATGCTCCCAGGATCTTGAACAATATTTCCATATGCTTGGCTGCCCGCTGGACCGGCATGAGCGGCTCGGCGCCATCCAGACAATCCAGGAAGTGTGTGGTCAGGGCGAGGCTGTCATCGGGAGCATCGCTCATATCGACCGTGAATGTTTCTTTGCGCGGCTCGCCGTGTTCCGTGTAGAAAATTTCCACCTCGTTCGAATCCCAGGCGGGGAATTGAAATCGCAGTCCACCCTGCGTGCCATAAATGCGTGTCTCGTTAGGCGTTTCGGCATGTACGCCCGCGCCGCGCTCGTAGTAATACGTCAGGCCGGTATCGAATTCGAGCCAGGCCGCGCCATGCTGTTCCACGTCGCTGAAGGATACCAGGTTGGTAACATCCCGCAAGTCATTGCGGCTGAAGCTTCGCAGCGATTTCAACTGCGGCACATCGTCCAGCAGGCCGAGGTGGAAGGACAGATCGTACACGCCCCAATCGATGAAGGGACCGCCGCCTGCCCGCATTTTGTCCATTGCCCAGGCGCCGCTCGGATTCCATTCGATAAAGGTCGTGCGGGCAAGATGGTTGTGATGGATGTGATAGATCTCTCCAAGCTTTCCGCTATCGATCATCTCTTTGATAAATTGAAATTTGCGCGTCAGCCGCGTGTGACGGCACGAAGCTTCGAGTACGATCTGTTCCGGTGACTGCTCCACAGCTGCAACGATCTTTCTGGCACTTGCCATTGACTCTGCCATCGGCTTCTCGAGCAGCACATGTTTGCCCGCAGCGAGGGCGGCCTCCAGTTGCTCGGCGTGGAGGTAAGGTGGCGTGGCAATGATGGCCGCGTCCACCGTCGGGTCAGCCAGCACCTCGCGATAATCGAGAGCCCATTTTTCGACGCCGAATTCCTCCGCCGCGGCTTTGGTTGTCGCTTCGCTAGAGCTGTTGACCCACAGGATCTCTGCACGCGGGTCCTGCCTGAAACAGCGCATGAGCACCTTGCCATACATCCCTGCACCAATAATCCCAAGTTTGTATTTTTTCATAGCAATTTTGTTCTTTCAAAAAGACCTCTGAGGCGTCTCATCTCGGAGGTCTTGTCTACTTGCTTATTTGTGTACTTATTTACCGAGCTTTTTCCGAAACGCCTCGGTCAATGCCGGGACGATCTGGAAGAGGTCGCCGACCACGCCGTAGCGGGCTTGCTTGAAGATGGGCGCATCGGAATCCTTGTTGATCGCGACGACCAGCTTGGCATTTCTCATCCCAACCAGGTGCTGGATCGCGCCGGAGATGCCACAGGCGATGTACAGGTCCGGTGTGACGACTTTGCCGGTCTGCCCGACCTGATGCGAATATGGAATATACCCACCATCGACGGCCGCGCGTGAAGCGCCGACCGCGCCGCCCAACACATTGGCTAATTCGGTGATGAGCGCAAAGCCCTGCTGCGCGCGCCAGATCTCAGCCTGTTTTTCGTCCAGTCCGGCGGGCGGCTGAAGAGACGGGTTGTTGGAGACGCCGCGCCCGCCAGAGACGATCACGCCCGCGTCGCCCAGGTTCACCGCGCTTTCGGAGGCGGAGTATCCTTCGACCGTTGTCAAGGCATCAGACTTCACGTCTACCTTTGTGGCAGTGCCCGATTTGCTCGCGTCAGCTTCAGGTTTGGGGAAGGCACGCGCCCGGATGGTCGCGAGGACTGGCTTGCCCGAGCAAACAGTCTTCTCCAGTACTTTGCCTTCGTAAATGGGCCGGGTTGCAACCAATTGGCTGTCATTGACTTCGAGCGCGAATACATCGGTCAACACGCCTGTATTCAAATCCACGGCTGCCATCGCGGCAAGTTCGCGGGTGCGCGTCGTTGCCGGGAACAGGATCAGGTCCGGGCTTTGAGCCGAGACGAGCGCCGAAAGGGTGGAAGCGTAAGGTTCGGCGCGGTAATCGGTCAGAGCCGCCTCGTCCGCAACCAGGACTTCGTCCGCGCCGTGTTCGAACGCAGTTTTCGTGATCGCATCCACGCCGGAGCCGAAGATCACCGCGCTGGCTGTGCCAAGAGATTTTGCAAGCCCAAGCGCTTCCCACGAAGCCGGCTGGATCTCACCCTTGAAGTGGTCGATGTAAACAAATGTTTTCATAGCACTTTCTCCGCCAGGATTTTGTCCGCCAGCTTGTCGGCAATTTCCGCCGGGCTTTCGCCGCTGATGATCTCGATGGTTGTGTCCTGTACAGGCGGATTCATCAACTCGACGCGCTTGACGATCGCTTCCGGCGCGCTTGCGCCAACATCGCTTAGTGACCAGACGGGGATGTTGGCCTTCGACGCTTTGCGGATGCCCATGAACGACGGGTAGCGCGGCTCGCCGATGCTTTGGACGACGCTCAGCACAGCGGGCAGCTTCGCGCTGACGTTTTGCCGCCCCTCCTCGATCACCCGTTCCACGCTCACACTGCCATCCTGGACCTTGACCTGCCCGGCCAACCCGAGCATCGGCCATCCGAGAACGCGCGCGGTCTGCGCGGGGGTGAGCCCGGCGCCGTTGTCGAGCGTCTGGCGACCGAACACGACCATGTCCACCCCATCGATCTTTTGGATCGCCGCTGCCAGGATGTGCGCCGCGCCCAGCGTGTCCAGACGCTCCGCGTCCAACGCCGTGTCCGAGATCAGGATGGCGTCATCCGCGCCCATGGCAAGGGCATGCTTGAGCGCATCCCTGGTGGATTCGGGTCCGATGCACAATGCAGTGACTGTCCCACCCTGGGCTTCCTTCTGCTGGAGCGCGCCTTCCACCGCGTACTCGTCGAACGGGTTAATCACCAGCGGCGCGTCCCCCCATGAGACTTTCCCCTCCTCGGCTCTCACCTTTGCCTCCGAGTCCGGAACTTGCTTGATACAGGCAACGATTTTCAAGAAACTCCTCCTTAGATGGATTTACGATTTCAGGTTTTCGATTGGCGATTTTTCATCA
>DASTJG010000352.1:0-17372 GCA_035716785.1 Anaerolineales bacterium | reverse complement strand
GTGTTACGATGCAATCCATTCAACCCCGGGGGCTACGATCCCGTCCCATAGGAGTTCTATTTTTCAATGAGAAAGAAATTTGCCCTTGTACTCACGATCCTGCTTGGCGCTGTCCTTCTGAGCGCATGTGCAGGCGGAGCTGTACGCGGTACCAGCTGGCCCGGTCTGGCAGCAGATGGGAAAGCAGCTTATCTTGCCGATGGCCCTTTCGTATACGCCGTTAATTTAAGTGATGGCAAGCTACTCTGGCAATATCCAGGCAGCCGCAATTCCAAGTTGGTGTTTTATGCACCTCCAGTCATTACACCGGATGGGCTTGTGATTGTCGGCAGCGGCGGCACTGATAACAGTCTTATAGCCCTCGACCCGAATGACATTAATACGGAAACCAATGCTCCTGATGAGGTTTGGAAGTTCACCGGCGCCAAGGATCATTGGGTGGCTGCACCCCTGATGTCAAACAACAAGCTCTTCGCTGTAAATTCAGATGGTAATCTTTATGTTCTGGATTTGCAGGATGGACAGTCTCTAAAAGAGGCAACTGTGGTCAAAATTGGCGGGCGGCTCTGGGCGCAACCCACGACCGATGGTGAACGCATTTACATCACATCACTCGATCATAGCGTGACCGCCATTGACGCGAACACATATGATATCCTCTGGCATGAGGATCTCGGTGGTGCAGTGCCGGGATCGGCTGTAATTGGTGCAGACGGAATGTTGTATGTTGGCTCGCTTGCGTCTCAACTCGAACAATTCGATCCAGCCACCGGAAGTCATCAAACCGTGCTCGATGCTGAAAACTGGATCTGGAACACACCCTCCTTGGACGGTGATACACTTTACTTTAGTGATGTGGATGGCAATTTTTATTCATTCAACACTTCAACGGGCAGTTTGAACTGGAAGCCGGTGCAGCCTGATGGTCCTATTACCGCCAGTCCGTTGGTCCGGGACGATCACATCCTGCTTGTCACAGAATCAGGATCCGTATTTGCCATGGGCCGTGATGGCACTCAGATTTGGCCGGTGGAAGTTGGCGGTAAGATCTATACCACGCCTGTTGCTGCTGGCGATCTTATCCTGGTGGCTCCATTGGAGACGGAATTTTACCTCGTCGCACTGAACCAGAGTGGCGGCATAAGCTGGAAGTTCACGCCTGGTGAGTAAAGGAAAGTTATGAAAAACACAACCAGCAACCTACCGGAGCAAAACCCGATTTCGGCAGATATGTCTGCCGGCATGTTGAAGTTCCTCGGGATTGCCGCTTTATTAGGCATTGTGATCTGGAGATGGAATGACTTCATTACCATCTTCGTCAATGTACTCATATGGATCTACGATGTTGTAGGCAACAACTTTGGTCTTGCAATCATCCTGTTCACCATTCTGATCCGTATCGTTACATGGCCGCTGAATGCCCAACAGATGAAGGGCGCAGCCGCCATGCAGGAATTGCAGAACGATAAGGAATGGCAAGCCATTCAAAAGAAATATGCCAAGGACAAAGAAAAACTTGCCCAGGAACAGATGCGCATTCAGCGTGAGAAGGGCATCAATCCATTTGCTTCATGCCTGCCGACCCTGATTCAATTCCCGGTGATCATCGCGTTGTATCAGAGTATTACCCGCGCCCTGGGGTCCACGCCATTGGATTTACTGAAGCTTTCACGCAGTCTCTATCCTTTTCTGGATGTTTCAAATCTCATCCCGCTTAACAGTAAATTCCTTTGGATGAATTTGGGCCAGCCGGAGGGCATCCCGCTGCCCTTCGACATTTCTTTCTTGCCCTATGGCTTCCCTCTCCTGGCGATCATTGTTGCGCTGACCACATATATCCAGTCAAAACTTACCATGCCGGCCTCCACGAACCCCAACGATCAGAGCGCGGCGATGGGAAACATGATGAGCGTTTATATGCCTTTGATGCTGGGCTACTTTGCGCTCACATTCCCATCGGGTCTGGCTGTTTATTTCGTCACCAGCAATGTTTTGGGGATCGTTCAATATGCCATGCAGGGCAAAGCCAACTGGCGCAATCTGATCCCCGGGGCCGCGAAAAACAAATAAGGAGTGGGAATGGACCAGAAAACTATATTAGAGATCATTGCACCCACTGTGGAAGAAGCCATTGCGCAGGGACTCGCTCAACTGGGCCTCACGGCGGATGCTGTCAGTGTGGAAGTTTTGGATGCGGGCAACAAAGGCTTTTTGGGATTGGGCAAGCCTCAGGTCCGCGTCCGTTTGACGGTCAATCCTGTCGGGGGGGTAGCGGCTGTTCAAACGGAATCAGTCCCGAGTAAGGCGCCGAGCCGTCGCTCTGCGACCAAAGAGAAGGACGAGACGCCTCAGCCTGATGCGCAGCGTGTCGAGGCAAAGCCGAAGCCTGTCGCAGAGCCTCGTCAGAGTGCTCCCGCTAAATCAGCCGCACCGGTCAAGGAGCCGGAACCTCAACCCGAGCATGATGCATTGCTTGACCGTACGGAAGCGGTCATTTCCAAAATGTTGCACCTTCTCAAACTGGAGGCGCAGGTCTCTGCAAATTACGGGCCGACCGAGCGCGATGGGCGTCGCAACATTCACGTGGATATTCGCGGCAATGACCTGAGCATCTTGATCGGACGCCGCTCTGAGACATTGGCCGCATTCCAATATATTGCTTCGCTGATCGTGGGCAAGGAAGAGCAGCAGTTCGTGCAATTGACGGTGGATGTAGAGGGATACCGCGACCGCCGCGAGAAGCAGCTGATCCAGATGGCCAAGCGCATGGCGGACCAAGTTGCCAAGAGCGGCCGGCGCCAGACGCTCGAACCGATGCCATCCGGTGAGCGCCGTATCATTCATATTGCCCTGCGCGATCACCCGGACGTCAAGACGGAAAGCACCGGCGAAGAACCATATCGTAAAGTGATGATCATCCCAAAGAGTGATTAAACCCCTGTAGGGGCGACCAGCTGGTCGCCCTTACTTTTTATCACGGTATAATTCATCTATGCCCAACCTTGTTTCCCTGGAGCCAGTGGATTATCTCGTGATTGGTCATGTTGCCCACGACCTTGCTCCGGAGGGTCCGCGCCTGGGTGGGACGGCTGCTTATTCTGCGCTGACAGCGCGTGCATTGGGCGTGCGTGTGGGTGTGGTGACTGCTGCAGGCCCCGAAACCTCTCTTGCGCCTCTGAACGATATTTCTGTGGTTTCCCTTGAATCCCCAAGAAGCACGACATTTGAAAATATCTACAACGAACACGGCCGCATCCAGTATGTGCGCTCCCAGGCAACCAGGATCGACTTCGAGCGTGTGCCGCATAACTGGCAGCGCGCCTCGATCATTCATCTGGGACCCATTGCCAATGAAGTCGACACGACTCTCCCCACAGGGTTTTCTCCCGCTCTGTTTGGACTCACGCCACAAGGCTGGATGCGCCAGTGGGGTGCAGATGGGCGTATTTCTCGCCGTCAATGGGAAAACGCGGATGCGGCGCTGCAGCGTGCGGGTGCAGTGGTGATCAGCCGCGAGGACGTGAACGGCGACGATGAGTTGATCGAGCATATGGCGCATCAAACGCGCGTGCTGGCTGTGACCGAGGCGGCGGCCGGTGCGGTCTTGTACTGGAACGGAGACCGTCGCCGGTTCCGTGCACCAAAAGTGAAGGAAGTCGACGCCACTGGCGCGGGGGATGTCTTTGCTGCGGCGTTCTTTGTGCGCCTGCTTGCCACGCGCGACCCCTGGGAAGCGACGCGCTTCGCCACGCTGATTGCCTCACGCTCCATCACACGTGTTGGGCTGGACGGGATTCCAACCCCGTCTGAAATTGAGCAATCTAAGATGGAAGTTTTGAATTAAAGTAGCTAAGCCACGGAGTTCATAGAGCCCATTGAGATTCTTCGAAAACTCTCAACGCTCTCTGTGTTCTCTGTGGCAAAAATCAAAAATCGTACATCAAAAATCGTAAATCACATGACTCGCATCTACACCCTCGTCAACCAAAAAGGTGGAGTCGGCAAGACCACCACTGCTATCAACCTAGGTGCATACCTTGCCCAGATGGGACAGCGTGTGCTGGTGGTGGACCTCGATCCCCAGGCCAACGCGACCTCCTGTCTTGGAGTGGATAAGCATACTGTGCAGAGTGGTACATATGAAGCCCTGCTCAATGGGGATGTGCCGCCTGCCTCCATTCTGTACAATGAGCGGCTTCAACTTTCTCTCCTGCCATCCTCGCCTTCGCTGGCGGGTGCAGAGATCGAACTCGTCGAGGAATTGGGCCGTGAATTTCGTCTCAGGAAGGCCCTCACGAATGTTGACGGCAAATACGATTACATCCTGGTCGATTGCCCTCCCTCCCTTGGCATTCTCACGGTCAATGGACTGGTCGCGGCGCGTGATGGCGTGCTGGTTCCCGTGCAATGCGAATACCTCGCGCTGGAAGGACTTGGACAACTGACCCAGACCATCAAAAGAGTCCAATCCGCGCTCTTCCCGGACCTGAGCGTGCGCGGTGTGATCCTGACCATGTTCGACCCGCGTACGAATCTCTCCAGCGACGTGGTAAAAGAGGTCAAGAATCACTTCCCCGGACAGGTGTTCCAGAGCATTGTGCCGCGCAGCATCCGTCTGGCGGAGGCGCCTTCCTATGGACTTCCCATCTCTTCCTATTCCCCAGCCTCCGTTGGCGCGCGGGCCTATGAAGCGCTCGCAAAAGAATTATTGAAAGGCGATGAAAAGTAGGAGCACGAGATCTCGTGCCCCTACATAAAATTGCAAGGAGATCAATTATGCCCCCACGTTCCGGCCTCGGCAAAGGACTCGATGCCCTCATCCCAACCGGTCAAAAAACATCCGGTGCCAGTGGGGAGGGTGGTGTTACCCAGGTTCCCGTTGACTTGATCCAGCGTAACCCGCGCCAGCCGCGCGAAAAATTCGATCTCGAGGAATTGGAGAATCTGGCCGCGTCTATCCGCGAACATGGGGTGATCCAGCCCCTGGTTGTCTCACCTGGCAAAGGCGGACTGTACACTCTTGTTGCGGGGGAACGCCGTTTACAGGCCGCGCGCAAAGCGGGGTTGAAAACCGTCCCAGTTGTGATCCGCCATGCGACAGATCAACAACTGCTGGAACTGGCGCTGATCGAAAACGTCCAGCGCGCCGACCTGAACGCGATCGAAGAAGCCGAAGCGTACCAGCATCTCGCCAGGGAATTCAAGTTGTCGCATGAGACGATTGCGACGCGCGTCGGAAAAAGCCGGGTTGCCGTCACAAACACGATGCGTTTGCTCGATGCTTCTGCGGCGGTCAAGCAGGCCCTGGTGGATGGAAAAATTAGCGAAGGCCATGCGCGCGCCATACTGACATTATCTGCCAAGGCACAGGAAGAATTGTTGAACAGGATCATTACATTGGATCTGAGTGTACGCACGACGGAGATGCTGGCTCAAAAATATGCAGGTCAGAGACCCGCTTCCAAAAAGAAAAAAAGCCCAAGCGCGGATGTGACCGACGTCGAACGTCGTCTGCGTTCCAGTTTGGGCACGAAAGTTTCCCTCAAACATGGCAAAAAGGGCGGCACGGTCACGATCTATTATTATTCGGATGAAGACCTGGATGCTTTACTGGAAAAATTGACATAAACGCCGGATCTCACAGGTCTTTAAGACCTGTGAGGTTTCTGGAATAAATATGAAACTTCTCTATAACGCATTTATCCGTACTCAGGACCCCGCCTATCCAACCGGATCAGCGATCCTGATCGAGCGGGAGCATATCGTTGCAGTTGGAGAAGCGCATGAGCTACTGCTGCACTATCCAATTGCAGAGAAGCAAAATATGAACGGGCATGTCATCCTGCCCGGTCTCACCGACGCACATTTGCATTTGCAGCAGTACGCGCTCAGCTTGCAAAAGATCGGTTGTGAAACAGACACGAAAGATGAATGTCTGCGCCGGGTGGCAGAGCGTGCGAAGAAGACCAAACCGGGCGAATGGATTTTAGGCCACGGTTGGAATCAAAACTCCTGGAGCGGCTGGCCCTCCGCCTCCGAGCTGGATGCCATTGCGCCAAAGAATCCCGTTTACCTGACAGCTAAATCATTGCATGCCTCCTGGGCGAACAGCGCGGCGTTGAAACTGGCGAACATCACAGCCCAAACTTCCAATCCGCAGAACGGACAGATCCAGCGTGACGCGCAGGGCAATGCCACCGGCATCCTGCTCGAAAGCGCGATGGATCTGGTTGGCAAAACCATTCCCGAGCCGGGCATCCCTGAAATCGAGGAGGCCATGGAAAAAGCGCAACCCATCCTGTGGAAAATGGGATTGACCGGCATCCATGATTTCGATCGCCGTGATTCGTTCATGGCGCTCCAGCAATTGCATGCCCGGGGCAAGCTCAAACTACGCGTGTTGAAGAATCTTCCCGTTGAGTTGCTCGACCAGGCCTACGAACTTGGCCTGAGTGCCGGCTTTGGTGACGACTGGCTGCGCATCGGTTGTATCAAAGCCTTTATGGATGGGGCGCTTGGCCCGCACACGGCCGCGATGTTCCAGCCTTATGTTGGAGAAGAGAACAATCGCGGCATCCTGAACATGGATAGCGAAGAACTTTTTGAGCATGGGCGCAAGGCCGCGCAAGTCGGTCTCGCGCTGGCGGTGCATGCCATTGGAGATCGTGCCAACCACGAAGTGCTCGATGCCTATGAACAGTTGCGCAGGTACGAGCAGGAAAATGGCCTGCCCGCGCTCCGGCATCGGATCGAGCACGTGCAGGTGCTTCACCCCGACGATCTGGCGCGCCTCGGCAAATTGAACATCATTGCTTCGATGCAGCCCATCCATGCCACGTCGGATATGCTCATGGCGGATGCCTTCTGGGGCGAACGCTCGCGCTTTGCTTATGCTTTAAAGACCCAATTGGAGAACGGCGCGCGCCTCGCGCTGGGATCGGACGCGCCGGTCGAATCGCCGAATCCCTTCTGGGGATTGTACGCCGCGGTGACCCGCAGGCAAGCCAGCGGTTCCCCCTCCGCCGATGGCTGGTATCCCGCGCAAAAGTTGACCCTGGCCGAAGCCTGGGCGGGATTCACCCTGGGTCCTGCCTATGCCGCGCACATGGAAACCCGCCTCGGCCGCCTCGCCTCAAACTATCTCGCCGACCTGATCGTGCTCGAAAAAGATCCATTTGCCTGTGCTTCAGAAGATTTGCTTACGATGCAATCCTCAGCTACAATGGTGGGAGGAGAATGGGTCCATGCTTCTGCAACCCAGGATGGTGGCTTGAGCTGAGATAATCATGGCTGATCAACATCGCCTTTCACCTGAGATGCTTGTGCCGCGTATGGGGGAATACCTCATTCGCAAGGGACTCATTACGGCTGATGACCTGCAGAAAGCGTTGGGGTACCAGCAGGAAGCAACAGCCAAAGGCACTCCTGTTCTGCTGGGGCAGGCCCTGATCGAACTGAAATTATTGGAGCGCACCGCGCTTGATCAGGCAGTGACGGAGCAGATCATCCAGTTGCGCTCTGCATTACAGACGGCGAATCGAACGCTGGAACGCCGCGTGATAGAGCGGACCGCTGAATTACAGAAAGCGCTGGAACGCGTTTCGGAACTGAGCCAGCTCAAATCCAATTTTGTAGCGAACATTTCCCATGAACTGCGCACGCCATTGACTCACATCAAGGGGTATGTCGAGTTAATGGTTTCAGAATCGCTTGGACCGCTTACGGAAGAACAGCGCCATGCATTGCAGGTCAGCCAGCAGTCTACGAGCAAACTCGAGTCTCTGATCGAAGACCTCATCATGGTTTCACTTGCCTCGCGCGGTGAGATGAGCGTCAAACAGGAAAACGTGGATATTCGCCGTCTGGCAAACCTGGCGATCAAGTCTCATACACCTCACGCTCAGGAGCGCGGCGTCAATTTGGGGGCGATCATCGATGAGAACGTGCCTCTCGTTCAGGCCGATTCGCAGAAACTTGCCTGGGTGTTGCACCAGCTCGTCGATAACGCGGTCAAATTTACGCCTTCGAATGGACGCGTTGTGGTGAACATAAAACGTGAAGGAACAAATCTTGTGACCGTCTCGGTGGTAGATACGGGCATTGGTATCCCGACCAGTCGGATCGAGGATATCTTCGAACCATTTCACCAGCTGGATGGTTCCGCGACGCGACGCTATGGAGGAACAGGATTGGGTCTCTCGCTCGTGCGCCAGATCGTCGAAGCGCATGGCTCCATGCTTGAAGTGCAATCTGTCGAAGGACACGGTTCGACGTTCAAATTCCCCCTGCTGGCAACCACCGAATCAAAATAGTGATGGATAGTCAAACTCTTTCCTATTTGTACGAATTGATGCGGATCACTACTCACGGGAGCGCTTCGCGCGTTACGGTGGAGAAGTTTATGTTGACCGTGCGTCAGGAGTTTGTCTTTGACAATGTTGCAGTGTATCTCCAGGATGAACAGACCGGTATGCTTGAAGTTGCCTATGCCCGGGCCATCGGCCGTTCCAAAGATGCCGAGGCAGATGCGGCCTGGGGAGATGAGTTTGCGGGGCAGGTCGTAAAAAGGGGCAAGTTGCTTCTGCAGGATCCCAAACCTGATGTTTTATCTACTAACCGCCTGCACCAGGCATATTTACTGGGCCTGCCGCTTATGATCGCAGGAACTGTAAGAGGGGCGCTGGTTTTTGTCCGGTTTGGGGGGCCTGTCTATGAGGAAAATCACATCACGATTGCCTTGCTGGCAGCGGCTTTGCTTTCAAGCTTGTTTGAGCGTGCCAAATGGGGCGAGATGCGGGAGGAACTGCAAGACCTCAAACGCCAGATGCAGTTGCAGGAGGATTTCGTCAGCACGATCTCGCATGAGCTGCGCACTCCACTGGGATTTATCAAGGGATACAGCACCAGCCTCCTGAGACAGGATACAAGCTGGGATGAGGAAACTCAGCGGGAGTTTCTGACGATCATCGATGAAGAGGCAGACCGGCTGTCACTGTTGATCGAAAATGTGCTCGAGTCCGCACGCCTGCAAAGCAAGACCTTGCCGCTGCGCTTTCAACCCATCCGGCTGGATGCCGTGCTACGCGATGTGGTCCAGCGAGTGCGTGCCCGCCACAAGGATCTGGACATCAGCATGCGGCTTGACACTGTTCCCCAGGTCTATGGTGACGGTGTGCGGCTGGCCCAGGTCTTTGATAATCTTTTTACCAATGCAGTCAAATACGCGCCCGGCGCGTCGATTGTTATTTTACTGAATCAGGTGGGCGACAATGCCATGGTTTCCTTTATCGACCATGGTCCCGGTATTCCAAAAGAATCCCTGCCGCTGATCTTCGAACGTTTCTATCGGGTGCGCGGCGAAAAAACAGTCACCGGCACAGGTCTGGGCCTTTACATTTGCAGGCAAATAATCATGGCACATCGTGGTAAGATTTGGGCAGAGTCCACTCCCGGACAGGGAACGACGTTCTTCATTGAACTGCCCATCGATTCATCCAGGTAACATAAAAGAGGAGGCACTATATGGCAAAACGCATTTTGATCGTGGATGATGAACCGCGTTATCTACGGCTTTTGGAAGCCAATCTGCGCACAGAGGGGTATGAGGTTGTTACCGCTCAGGATGGGATACAGGCTGTCAGCGTTTTTTCCGACCAGCCGATCGATCTGGTTCTCATGGATGTGATGATGCCGAAACTCGATGGCTTTGGCGCGACCCAGCGCATCCGGGAATTTTCCAGCACTCCTATTATTATTCTCACAGCAAAAGGGGACGAGCAGGATCGCGTGCGCGGCCTGGACCTGGGGGCAGATGATTACCTGGTCAAACCGTTTTCTGCAACAGAATTACTGGCCCGTGTGCGGGCCGTGTTGCGCCGTGCACAGCCTCCCAGCGAGGTAGGACAGTCCCGCTTTTTCACGCATGACAATCTAAAGATCGATTTTGCCCGTGCCGAAGTCTGGCGCGGGGAACAGCCCGTGTCTCTCTCGGCGACCGAATACCGTCTATTGTTGCAGTTTGCCCATCATGTCGGCAAGATCATGACATCGGAAGAACTTCTGACCAGTGTCTGGGGACCTGAATATCGCAGTGACAAGGAAATCCTTTGGGTGAGTATTGCCCGCCTGCGCCAGAAGTTAGAGGATGACGCGCACAGCCCCAAACACATTGTGACCCGCTCCGGGTTGGGATACCTGATGCCGCCCATCGAAGAATGAAAAGATCAGGAGGCTGCTGTGGTTGGTAAACGTGTTCTCGTTGTAGACGAAAATCCAGCCAGCCGTGTTTTTCTTGTAAACCACCTCAAGCAAAAACAGTTTGAGGTTTCAGAAGCTCCAACGGGCAAGGAAGGCTTGATCGCGGCCTGGCGCGACAGGCCTGATCTTGTTTTGTTTGATCCCACATTGCACGATATTACGGATCAGGAATTCATTTACAAACTGCGCCACGATCCCCGCACCAATCATATTCCGCTGATCGCGCTTTCTACCGATCCTGCCCCGGATCGCAGGGAAGCTTGTCTGAAAGCCGGGGTAAATGAGTATCTGGTCAAATCATCTGGAGCGCTGGCTGCACTTGACGACGTCCTGGATCGAATATTTGATGGTGAGCCCGTGACACAGGTCTCAAGCAAAGAGGATGAGGAAAAAGAGGATCAAAACAAAGAGGATGTCAAGAATGCTTTGCTGATTGTCTTTGTCAGCGCGAAGGGGGGAACAGGCACCTCCTCGCTTTGCGCCAATTTGGCCATGAATATTCAACAGGGACAGCCTGAGGCGCGTGTCGTGGTTGCCGATCTGGTGCTGCCCATCGGTTCGATCGGTCAGATCGTTGGCGAGCAGGGAAAGTTAAACCTGGTCACCGTATCCGATCTTCCACTCGAACAAACAAAAGCTGATTACTTCCATAAAAAATTGCCACAGCCAGAGTTGTGGCAATTCCAGTTGCTGGCAGGTTCCCCTGACCCTCAGCAGGCAAATAGCCTCAAGGGAGAACGTATCGGTCAGATCGTGGAGACGCTTTGTTCCGCTTATGACCTCGTGATCCTGGATATTGGGCGCTCCCTCTCACGCATCAGCTTGCCTCTGATCCAGAAGGCGGATCTCATCGTCCTGGTCGTTGCCACCGATCAGAGCACTGTCCAATTAACAAAAACAACCTGGGATTATTTGCAGGCACAGGGCATTGACAGTTCGAAGGTATATGTCATTTTGAACCGCGCCGTCGGCTTGGAAGGCCTGACCAAAACGCAGGCGGAGGAGATTATTGGCTTGCCGATCAAAAATATGATGCCGTACCTGGGCAGCAATTTTACGCTGGCGAACAATCTGAATCAGCCCATTACAATCAAATATCCCACCGATACCGCTTCCATTATTCTCAAGGAGACAGCCGCGGACATGGTAAAACTGGCGCAACGACTGCGGAGGCGATAAATCACCTAAAGAACTAAAGGAAGTGCAAGGTGGCTTCTAAAGAAAGTGCAAGGTGGTTTCCCATCCATTTCGACTACACTTTGAGGCGGGTTTACACGCAAAATAGCGACATTCCCTGTATGTCGCTATTTTAATCACTATATCGGAGTATGATGCAAGAGAGGCACCATGACCATTGAATATGATGAAAAAGGGAAGATCTTTACGGACATTGTGTCCAAGGTTGCCATCCCGGCTACAGTTCAGACCACCACACACCTGATCCGCGGACATCTGCACGTGCGCCGGGATCAGCGCATTAAAGATGAACTGGATATCGATGAAAAGTTTCTGGCGCTGACGGACGTTAGCGTACTGGGATCTGATGGGCAGATTCTCTTCCAGGCGCCGTTCCTGGCTGTACGGCGCTCGCAGATTGTCTGGGTCCTTCCGGAACAAGACGAGCGCAAGGAGAAGGGTTCCTGATGGCCACTCCGATCTCCTCCAACTTTACACGGCTGACTTCAGCCGACCTCCTGAAATTCAAGCGTTATCTTATTGAGAACGTAGGACGTTCCATGGAGGGGGAACAACTCCAGCTTGGCGATCGGGCTGAGATCATCAAGCAACGGCTGCAGGAAGTTTATGTGCAGACCAAAGTTTCCCTGCCCGAGGACATGCGTAAGCAGGTCTTTCATGATATTCTCGATGAGCTTACCGGCTATGGACCCATCCAGCCTTTATTGGAAGACCCGGATGTCAGTGAAGTGATGGTAAATGGACCCAAAAAAGTATTCATTGAAAAGAGCGGTAAGTTGACAAAAAGCGGGGTTACCTTCGACGACGATGACCATGTTGCACGGATCATCGATCGCATCATTCTGCCCCTCGGCCGCCGCGTCGACGCGGACAGCCCCACCGTTGACGCCCGCCTGCCGGACGGGTCGCGCGTCAATGCGGTCATTCGTCCCTGCTCCATCGATGGGCCCTGTATCACCATCCGTAAATTCAAAAAGGATAAGCTGTCCGTTCAGCAACTGATCGATTTTGGCTCTCTGACGCCGAACATGGCCGAGTTTATCCGTGCCTGTGTGCTCGCGCACCTGAACATTGTCATTTCGGGAGGCACAGGTTCGGGCAAGACGACTCTGCTCAATGTTCTTTCGAGCTATATCCCGGAAGAAGAACGCATCGTGACCATCGAAGATGCGGCCGAGCTGCAGCTCCAGCAGGATCATGTCCTGCGCCTGGAGACCAAGGTTGCCAATATAGATGGGAAGGGTTCCGTAACCATTCGCGACCTGGTTCGCAATTCCCTGCGTATGCGACCGGACCGGATCATCGTCGGAGAATGCCGCGGGGGTGAAGCCCTGGATATGTTGCAGGCCATGAACACCGGTCACGATGGCTCGCTGACTACATTACATGCCAATACCCCGCGCGATGCACTTTCGCGTCTGGAAACCATGGTGCTGATGTCTGGCATGGACCTTCCGTTGAAAGTTGTGAGACAGCAGATTTCGTCGGCGGTGGATCTGATCATCCAGCAGACGCGTTTGAAGGACGGCTCACGGAAAGTCACGGCGATCACCGAAGTCGTTGGCATGGAAGGCGACACGGTGGTCATGACCGATGTCTTCAAGTTCGAGCAAACGGGCGTCGATAAGAGTGGCAAGATCCAGGGCGAATTGAAAGCGACAGGCATCCGCCCGAACTTCGGCCCCCGTCTGGAAGCCGCTGGCTTCAAACTGAGTGGAGATATTTTCATGCCGCCGGGCGGATTAGGTTTGGGACAAAGGCGATAACATTTCATCCATAGCCTCTGCTATAATCGGATAAAGACGGAGTCCAAAGTCTCCTGACTTTGAGATCTCAACGACTGGAGTCGTTGGACTCCATCCAATGCAGGCATTCTAGAGGACTCATGGATACAAAGTCGCAGATCACGATTCGCACAAAGAAGCTTGGAGTATTGATCCGTGATGCACGCCTGGCAGAGCGCCGCAGCGTGCAGGAATGTGCAGAAGCCCTGGGGATAAGACCAGGTATGTTTCGCGCCTATGAAGAAGGGACGCGCGCTCCTTCCCTGCCGGAACTGGAAACATTGGTCTACTATCTCGACCTGCCCATGGAGCATTTCTGGAGCAAGGAAATCAAATCGGGCAGTTCTCCCCGTCATGCAAAACTGGACTTGCCGAGGCTGCTGGCTGTGCGCCAGCGCAAGATCGGTGCACTTTTGCGGCAGGAGCGTATGAAGGCCAGTATTTCGATCCGCAATCTTGCCCAGGAGACGGGCATCTCCTCCTCACGAATCAAGGCGTTTGAACTGGGGGAACGTCCCATTCCACTGCCCGAACTGGAAGTGCTGGTCCGAACTTTGGGCGGCCGGATCGAATCCTTCTTCGACCGGAGCGGGCCCATTGGCCAGTGGTTGATCAGTGAAGAGACGATCCAGCGCTTCCTCGACCTCCCTATGGAACTGCGTGAATTTGTCTCCATGCCGGTCAACCGCCCCTATCTGGAACTGGCGATGAAACTGAGCAACATGTCCAAGGATAAGCTGCGCTCTGTGGCGGAAGACCTGCTGGATATTACCCTGTAGAGATGAACGTGGATCAACCAAATCCCACCTCCCTTGCCGACCAGGGCAAACAGGACTACGAAAAAGGAAAATATCTCACCGCGGCGGATCTGTTTTCGCAGGCGGCGCAGGCGTATGCCGCGGCACAGGACGAGTTAGACGCGGCAGAGATGAAGAACAATCAGAGTGTTGCCCTGCTGCAGGCTGGAAAAGCCAGGGAAGCTCTCGAGGCAACCGACGGGACAGAAGAGATCTTTCAGAAGGCCGGCGACCTGAAACGCCAGGGGATCGCGATCAGTAATCGGGCCGCGGCACTCGAAGGACTCAAAAAATGGGACGAGGCTCTGTCTGAATATGACCGGGCCGCCTCACTCTTTGAACAGATCGGTGAAGGAGACATGCATTCCATCGTCCGCAAGTCTACGGCGAACATCAATCTCAAACGCGGGCGTATCACCAATACACAGATGGATGTATATGATTCTCTGCGTCTGGTCAAAAAACCAACCCTGACCCAGCGCTTTATGAAATTTCTGATGCGGATTGGGTTGATTAGGTAGTAAACGTCATTGCGAGCGAGCGCTCTCCGCGAGCGAAGCAATCTCACCACGACGATATAAGAGATTGCTTCGTCATGCCGCCGAGCCTCAAACGGCGAGTGCGCCACTCCTCACAATGACAGAACACGTGGTGAATAGTGATCAACACCCTCGTTCGCCCGGCGGACCTCAGCGATCACCAGCAATTATCGAATCTGATTTTCTTCGAGACCCGCCTCCACCGTCACCTCGACTGGCGTTCCCCGCTGGAATGGCTGGGCGCTCCGTTTTACTGGGCACTCGACGAGGGCGGGCAGATTACGGCCGCACTGGCTTGCCCCGAGGAGTTTCGGGGAATTGCCTGGGTGCGGCTGTTTGTTTATACGGGGCGCTGGTCTGCAGAAAACACCTGGAATATGCTCTGGTCGACGGCCAGGCAGGAGATCGCGCAGGCAGGCGGCTCGAAGGTCGCGGCAATTGCCGTCCAGCCCTGGTTTCAGGAGATTCTGGCAGAAAGCGGCTTTGAGAACCGCCAGCAGATCGTGCTGCTCGAGTGGCGCGGGGCTGCCGGTCAACTATCGGCCGCCCTGAGCGAATCGAAGGGGGCGCGCGAAACGAGCGGTATCCGCATCCGCAAGATGACCCAGGCTGATCTTCCCGAGGTTGAAAAGACCGACGCTGCGTCCTTCGATCCTTTGTGGCACAATCCATTGGAAACCCTTCGCCGGGCTTTTGCCCAGGCCTTCTATGTTACCGTTGCAGAAAACGAGAGTGGGATCATCGGATATCAGCTCAGCACCGGAGGTGGGCAGCGCGCCCACCTGGCGCGGCTGGCAGTACATCCGGCTGTACAGGGCAAAGGCGCGGGCAGAGCCTTGTTAAGCGATCTGTTTACCCATCTCACTTATACTGGTATTCCCCGTCTTTCCGTCAACACCCAAAGCGATAACAAGGTTTCCCTGAGCCTGTACCAGCGCATGGGCTTCGTGCGCACAGGCGAGCAATATCCTGTTTATACTTTCGATGTACCCGCCAGGGGAAAGGAGTCCACATGACAACCAGAGAGGATGCAGTCATTATTAATTCGCTTGTGCGCCAGGCCTTGACCTCTGCTCAGGAAGTGATGGGAGACAATGGCTTGAACGCCGTCCTGCGGACAACCGGATTGGAACGATTCATCGGCAACTTCCCGCCAAACAATCTCGAGCCGTCCATTCCGGCTTCGCAATATGCCCAGTTGAATCAGGCCATCGAAGACTTTTACGGGCGTGCCGGAAAAGGAATGCTGCGCCGGATCGGCAAGGCTTCCTTTCAGTATGGTGTCAGGGAACAGTCTGCCCTGCTGGGTGTGGCAGGGGTTGCCTTGAAAGTACTGCCTGAGAAACAGCGCATCAAATTTATTTTGAACGGTATGGTCGATGCTTTGAAAAAGAGCAATGCCCAGGTCCAGGCCTGGGTGGACGAAAGTGGCGACAGGCTCGCTTACGTTGAATCCACCTGCGCGATCTGCCACAGCCGGCATTCCGAAACGCCGATCTGTTATCTGTACGTTGGTTCGATTAGCGAAGCGGTGTTATGGGCGACGGGCAAGGAACACGAGGTCATCGAGACCCATTGTCTGGCGAAAGGGGATCCATATTGCAGATTCGAAATAGGAGAAGCCCGCGCGTGAGTGAAACGAAATTTTCCAATCGCATTCTTCGTCGCTTTATCGAAACGGTCGAAGTGGAATTGGGCGTCGATCAATTCCACGCCATGCTGGCCCTCGCAAAATTGCCTCCCGAATGGGCGAACCCTCAAACGTTCCTGAAAACAAATCCTGTGAAAGCAGCCCAAACTTATGCTTCGTTGCAAGCCGCGCTGCGCACGTACTATGGACGCGGCGCGCGCGGGGTGCTCCTGCGCGTGGGACAGCGTCTGTGGAACCTTCTTCTGGAGGATGCCGCGCTGGTTGGCAAGGCACAGGCTGCCTTGATCAAGCGTCTGCCGATGAGCACGCGCGGCAAAGCCACCCTGGAACTGCTGGCGCGTTCGATCACAAGCCAGTCAGGCGAGATCGCCGTTCACACCCTGGACCTCGACCTGCTGCTCGTGGACCATGCCTCTCCTACCGCCCAGAACCAATACAGCGCGGGTCCGATCTGTTTCATCACCCAGGGTTTGATCCGCGAAAGCCTCTCCTGGGCCACGGGACAAAACTTCGACGTGGAGGAAACCTCCTGCAAGGCCATGGGACAGCCGACTTGTGAATTCAAGATCACTGCCGGGAGGAGATCGTGAGAACATTCGAGACAAAGATGGACGGTCAGGATGGCACTTGTTTTTACATCCAGGGCTGGGAACTCGATGGCGGAAAACCCAGGGCGCTGATCGCACTGATCCATGGATTGGGAGAACATACGGGGCGTTATAACCACGTCGCCCGGGTATTGACAGAGGCCGGCTACGCCCTGGTCGGTTTTGACCTGCGCGGTCACGGCAAATCCGATGGACCCCGCGGACACGCCCCCTCGCTCGACGCGTATATGCAGGATATCCGTCAATTCTTTGAACTGCTGAAGCAGCGCTATCCCGATATTCCGTACTTTTTATACGGACATAGCCTCGGCGGATTGCTGACCCTCACGTACGCAATCCAGTATGGCGCAGGGCTAAAGGGCGTGATGGTCACGAGCGCTGCATTACGTTCGCCTCTGCAGGAGCAAAAAGCAAAAGTTGCCATGGCCAGGCTGCTGGGTTCGCTCCTGCCCACAGTAACCTTACCGAGTGGACTGGACTCTGCTGCGCTTTCACACGATCCCGACGTGGTGCAGAAATACATCCATGATCCTTTGGTA
>DASTJG010000351.1:0-2458 GCA_035716785.1 Anaerolineales bacterium | reverse complement strand
TTTTGCAACTGCGACCGCCATATACGAGGGACGCACTCTATTCAAAATTGCCGGAGCGATCCTTTTTACCCTTGCACTGTTCTTTATTGCCAGGAGCCTTTCGCACAACCTGGTCCGAGAGGCCCAGCTTGCGGCCGAGGGAAACGAGAATGATGAAGTATTGACGTCGAAAGGCGCCTTCAAGCGCGCAGAGACCCTTTCGATGCAGGGCGATTATCGCAATGCGATCCGTTATCTGTATCTTTCCTCCCTGCTGGTACTCGACGAACAGGGTCTCATGCGTTACGACCGCTCGCGTACGAACCGTGAATATCTGCGGAGCGTCTCTTCGAAACCCGAACTGGCCAAACCATTGCGGGATGTCATCGACGTGTTCGATCGGGTCTGGTATGGATTTGAAGGCGTGGATGAGCAAACATATCAATCTTATGTCGAGCGGGTGGATGAACTGCGGGAGACAAAGGAATGAAAAACCTCTCCCGCGATGCCAAACTTGGGATTGGAGTCCTGCTCACACTGGTGATCGTCACGGTACTGGCTGCAACCCAACAGCAGACGAGACAACAGCATCCACGCTTGTCCACCCTTTCCTCTGCACCGGATGGTGCCCTGGCATTGAAGATGTGGGTCAAAGAACTGCGATACAAGGTGGATGAACAGGTACTGACAAACTTCATGCCTCCCAGGAACACAGCGATCGTTTTCATGCTGGAACCCTTGTTCCCCATCGAAAGTGAAATGCAGCCGCTGGATGACTGGGTGGAAGCCGGCGGCACACTGATCGCGATCGGCGAGGACTACGGTATGTATCTGCTGATCGATCATTATCAGTTTAATTTCAACTATTTGCCGGAAAAGAACATTTCTCCTGCCAGTGAAACGCCGCTGCTCGATTCTCCATCCACTCTCGATTTGAAAAACGCAAAGGTGAGGATCGCCCTCCGATCGGACCGTGACGACTTTGTCGTTCTGGCAGCCTACCAGGGCCAGCCGGTGCTCGTCTCATTTGAGCAGGGAAAAGGGCGTGTGATCCTCGGGACGGTCACCGATCCCTTTACCAACGCGGGGTTGAAGCAGGCAGGCAACCCGGAGTTCGTGTTGAACGTTCTTGCACTGGCGCGGGTCAAGGGCATGGTCTGGTTCGATGAGTGGCATCACGGTGTACGCAGCAACGCCGAGATCCTCGGGCCGGGAGAGTTCCTGCGTCAAACGCCGGTGGGTCGCTCCCTGCTGTTTGTGGCGTTTTCCATTTTCATCGTGCTCTTTATCCAGGGACGCGGCTTCGGCAGGCCCGTGCCGCTTCCGCAGGAGATCAAACGCCGCGGCGCGTGGGAACATGTGACCGGCATCGCCAACCTCAGCCGCCGCGCTGCCCATCGCTCGGCAGTGATGATGCAATATCACCAGCAGATCAAGCGAAAGCTCGGTCAGCGCTACCGGCTCGACCCGGGCATGGACGACAAGGAATATGTGGACAGGCTGGCAGGTTATAACACCGCGCTGGATAAGGATGCATTGTTCAACCTGTTAAAGCGTTTGAAGCGCAAGGACGTCAGCGAAACAGAAATGGTACATCTCGCGGCGGAAGCTGCAAAGTGGATCGATAATTAATTATGGAGAACTCATGAACCCAACGGATCTCAAGACTGTTTTTGAAGGGTTGCGCACAGAAGCCAACAAAGTTCTGGTTGGATTGGAGGAGCCGTTCGAGCTGCTCGCGGTCGCGTTGTTTACCGGCGGGCATGTCCTGCTGGAGGGCGTGCCGGGGACAGCCAAAACACTGATGGCAAAGACGCTTGCCCACATGGTGCAGGCGAAATTCACCCGCGTCCAATTCACCCCGGACCTGATGCCGTCCGATATCCTCGGCACCAGCGTGTTCGACGTCTCCACGACCCGCTTTCACCTGAAAAAGGGACCGATCTTCACGCAACTCCTTCTGGCAGACGAGATCAACCGCGCCCCCGCCAAGACCCAGTCCGCGCTGCTGGAGGCGATGGAAGAGAGACAGATCAACCTCGAAGGGGAGCGGCATCCGCTCGATGCGCCGTTCATGGTGATCGCAACCCAGAACCCAATCGAATATGAAGGGACCTATCCACTTCCCGAAGCGCAACTGGATCGCTTTATGTTCAAGGTCCTTGTCCCCTACTCTCCCCTCGACGATGAAGTGGAAGTGTTACGGCGTTATCATCATGGTTTCGACGCGCATGACCTGCAAGCCGCTGATCTGAAACCCGTTTTGAGCGCGGCACAGGTGGTGGAAATAAAAGAATCCATCAAGCAGGTCGTCGTCGAAGAAGGGATTCTCACCTATGTTGCAAAAATCGGGATCGCGAGCCGGCAGTCACCGGATATCGTGCTGGGAGCCAGCACGCGCGCCACGACCCACGTCCTGCTTGCTGCGAAGACCTTCGCCGCCCTACAGGGACGCAATTACGTGACGCCGGATGACGTC
>DASTJG010000350.1:0-3745 GCA_035716785.1 Anaerolineales bacterium | reverse complement strand
AATGCCTGGAATATCCCGCCGAACCCGGTCCACAGCCTGTATCGCCAGATCCAGACCATTCCGTTTTACAAATGCCCCGTGATAAATCAGCCGAAATCCATTCTTATCACGTGACTGTTCGCAGGATTGCGGCAGTGGATGGAAAATATTTTCATCAGCGACATTCATAAGAACACTGCATTTTTTTTCTGACACGCCTCGGCGGATGAGTTTCTGCCGCCACTGCTCTGTCACAGTGATAACATGGTCCGCAAACCTGCATGATAGCTTCTCTTGCAAGAGGATTATCCGGGCCGATATCGATTTCTTCTGGTTATAGCGCCCGCTGTAGAATTCGGGCATCAGGTCATGCAAGTCCAGTAGAATTGCAGCACCTAACAGCTTTGGGATAAAGGCGCAGAATACCAGGAAGTCTGGCATGTTGTGCACCTGTATGGTCGTGTAAGGGTTTTTTAGGTGCAGCCAGGTCAGCCGGAAAGCAGCGGTAAAGAAGAAAAACAGGTAACTGTAGAATTTATGCCACAGCCCGCTCTTCAGCCACCCTATGGAGAATTGAAACTTCTCGCGGTAAATCGTCATGCCTTTATACTGATCCACCGGCAGGCTTCCAGGCAGTCGCAGGCAAATCACATCCACTTCATAACCATGTTTTACCAGCACCTCAGCTTCGCGCTGGACGCGTGTCTCACCCAGTGGGTACGGAGCGAACACCACCATGCAATGTCTTGGTTTTTTTATTGGAGTTTTCATAATCATTAAGAATGATAATTTGAAAAAGATGTGGCGGCAGCCAATAAGAATCCGGCCAAAACATTCTTTATGTATAGACCTTTTTACCGGCCAGCAAACCAGCCAAATTTTTCATCTGTGTCCGGCGTATATAATGCACCACCTCAGGACCAACCAGCCATTCTTCTCCGCGAACCCAGGCGGCAAAATAGGCCCAAATCATCCCTGCTCCTCCCAAAACGAAGGGCCGGTCGGTCATATGCCAAAGCCCGCGCGCCAGGATAAAAAGGGGATGGTATCCCATGCGGTAAGCTCCATACCCTTCCTCATAAAAGCTTTTCAGGTACCCGGTCCCCGCGCCGGTGTAACGATAATGCATGAATTTTAACTTCAAAAAACTACGCACTTCCCAACCCATCGAAAGTGCTTTCCACTCATCAATCCCGTCCCACCCCATCGAGGGTGATAACCCGCCGATAGCTTCAAAACACCCCCGGCGATACACTTTGGTCGCACCTCGAACGTGATATTCGGCGGTATTCAGTTTCCAGGTGACGCCGTCCCGCTTTTCATACAAACCGCCTCCTGCTATCCCCAACCGCGGGTTTGCGGCAAACGCGCGCAGTAAGGACTCAAAATAATCTGGATCGAAGGACACATCGCCGTCCAGCTTTACGATAAAATCATATTCCTGGTGCAGTGTGTTAAAACCGGCATAAAAAGCCTCAACGACGCCTTTACCACGCTTGCGGACAATATCGCCCGGGCGATTAACGAGTTTGATCCAGGCATAGGTATCCGTATATTTCCTGACAATTGATTCCGTCGCATCATTTGATCCATCATTCACAATGACCCACACAGAGGGTTTGATCGTCTGATGAATCATCGATTCAATGGTCAATTCAATATATTCGGCTTCATTCTTCACCGGCGAAATGACAGCGTAATTCGTATCCGTTATTTCATCATGGCGAGAAGTCGAATTTTCTTGATTAAGCATTCGATCCCCTTTTTTCGTTGATTTAATAGCCATTACAAACGGAACGCTGCGCCATTTCTAGCGCAAGGATACGCCCAAGCATCGATTCGCGGGCGAGTGAAGCAGTTCCTGGGTTCGATACAAGATCCTTGAATTGGCGCTGGTCAAAAAGACCGCCCGACAGCATATGGTCTTGATCCAGAAGCGCCTGCTGGTTCAACTCGTTTAAGGTGTCTTGAAGCCACTGCCCGGTAGGATATCCTTCCCCACTCGGCCCCGCATTTTTCTGCCGCCATAGCGGCCTACCCAGGATTTTATAAACCAATCGCCATGTTAATTTGTCCATCGTGTCCAACCAGTATGGAATAAAACGGTGAAAATTGGAGAAGCGCATGGAAAGAGCCGGCCCGCCATCCGCGGTTTCTATATTCGCCAAGCGGGGGTTAATCCGTTCCAAAGTCAACCTGAACATGCGTCCATGCGTGCAAAAGCGATAGTTAATCGAGAAAATGCGCGTAATATTCTCTTTAAAATCAAACGGCAAGATCACCCGCTGCTGTCCCAAGACTGCCGCTATGGTAGTTCCGCAAGTATGCCGTTCCAAAGCTGTACCAATCATATTCAGCTTAACCGTATTCAGCCAATCCGGCTGCTGTTCTCCAATTATCTGCAGCCTGCTTTTGATCTCAGCCCGCATCGCCCGCTTCCAATGATCCGTATCTTTCAGGATTAAACTACTCGAAGGGATCACGCGGTAATCCATCAGTCGCTCGTAATCCACTTCCGTAGAAGCACCGATACGCCAGAATTCATGTTTCCAATAGACGCCCCGATGGAGCTCCCCCCCATACCCCCACAGCGATACACCCAACTGCTGCGCTTTGATCGTTTGCTCGCGGATGGTGCGGCTCATTTTGATGATGTCCAGGAGGCCGTCTGTTTGGCCCACAACACCTTCAAACCAGTTGACCCGCTGGGCGCCCCAATCGTCTGGGAGGGCAAAATATTCGTGCTCCCAGCCCATTTTCTTACTGATCTGAGCGGCGATGCGTACATCGCGGGAGTCTACCGGGCCGTGGCAGTAGGTTTTGAATGGTATCCGGCTGTAATCGGCCAGAGCCGCTAGCATGCGCGAATCCATCCCGCCGGTGAGGCTGATCCAAACCTTTCCTTCACGCCCCAGGCTGCGGCGCAGGCTGCCGGAAAGGCTTTCAATCATGCAGTCGACAGCTTCATCCTGAGGCAGCGCGGCGATGGTCGAGTCAAGTTGAAAGGACCAGTAGGCTGACTGGTGGAGACCATCCCGATCAATTGTCAGTACCGAGGCCGGCGACAGGACGTGGACATCCTGCCATAGGGTATCTCCAAACGTTGAGTAGTACATGAGGAAAGATCTCGCCGCAAACTCGCTCAACGGAGACCGGACCATCTTAGCAACGGCCAGGGCAGAAGTGGAGAGGAAAATTCTGCCGCCCTTTTGCCCATAGTAAACCGGGATCAGCCCGAACGGATCGGATAGAACCAGAACTTTTTCCGCGCGCGCGTCGTACAGGATAAGAGCAAATTGGCCGTCCAGGCGCGAAAATATCTGCTCGCCCTGTTTCAGGTAATCAACCAGCATGCTATCAAGCCTGCCATCTGGGGAGTCACCAGCCTGGTCAATAACAGTGCCCGCTGCCAACAACCAGGAGCCTGTGTTGCAATCCTGGGCGATCCCTTTATGCAGGCTGCAGTTCGCGTCCAGTTTGGCAGCGATGCAGATCGCGCCTTTTACCCATAGTGCGGGCGCTTCCAAAGATTTGCATGCCGCAACTGATTTCAGGAAATCTTTAAAAATAAGATCTTGTGCTGGACCCTGACGATCGATATAAAGTGCAAGACCTGCCATGCTGTCTCCGGCGAAAGCCACTTTTTCAGGTTATTAAAGAAACTGCATCCATAAGCTGGATCATGGTGGCTGCCCATTTTTCCCAGCTAAAGTCCATTACAATCTTCTTGCGGATAATTTCTGCATCCCAGGCACGATTTTTTGCC
>DASTJG010000349.1:0-5211 GCA_035716785.1 Anaerolineales bacterium | reverse complement strand
GCCCGCGGACTACACCCCTGTGACAGCGAGTGGGCAAGGCTGGGATGACATGCCGCCTCCGCCCGATAATTTTCCCGATGATTGGGATATCCAGTGGCAGCCGTCCTTCGAGGAAGCCTCCATCGCAGCGCGCCCGGAACCGAAGGTGAACGATCAACCTGTTAGTGAGCCGCGTTTGCAAGAGGTGCATGCTGAGATCACGCCCAAGGAATCAGAACAGCCCGCAGCGCGTGAGATATTGATCGTTCAGCCGATCGAGTCCATGCCGACGCAATCGACCGAATTCCTGCCATCCCTGTATGTTCCGCTTGCCCAGGAAGACAAGGATAAGGATCATCCGCCGCAGCAGATCACGATCGTGCTGCGCTCCACCGGCGACAGGCAGCATGACCGGCTCCGTATCAAAACGCTCTTTGGCACGCTGATCTCCTTCCACGGGAAGGATCGCTTCAGTTTCCACATCTTTGAAGAGGGCAAGGGACACCTGATCGATTTCCCGAACGATACCACGCGGGTCTGCCCCGAAGTGCTCGAGCGCCTGAAAAAGTTAATTGGGGAGGAGAGCTGGCGGGTGGAAGAGATTACTTTCCAGTAAGCGTAACTCTCAACGCATTACATTGTTCGCAGGTTGCCCGCTCGCACAGCAAGGCGAGCGGATCTTTTTTAATCAATTCCCTGACCACCTCAAACAACCGCTGCAATTGCACCGCCTGGACGAATCCATCTCCAATTGGTACGCGGCGAGTATCGTAGGTGATGTGAGGCTCAATGGACTGGAAACCCGAAGAATCTCCCGGGTAATTGATGCACTCGACAACCCGGTCCCCGACCAGCGCCCAGCGCACGAATTGTTTTCTCCCGGCGAGCTTCTCTGCATAATGAATACTTGTGTTGGATGTATGGTCAACGTTGATCAACACCACCCAGCCGTCGAGTTCCGCCAGCGCCCCAATGGGAGCCAGCGGTTCGTAGAGGGTCTGGGTGAATAAGGGCAGATCGGCATTGATCCCCGCGAACGAGAGGATCGGATGCGCCGTCCGCGTGGCGGAGGGGTGATTGCGTAGTGTTTCGGGCAGGATGCCCATCAGTGGGTCGGCGCGCATATCCTGGTGAAAGGGTTCTGCCATTTTGTTGTGGTCATATCCGCTGCCGTAGGTGATGCCGTTGTTCGGCGGACCGACCTCTGGAACGATCTCTGTTTTATAGGTGAACGTCGGCATGAGGACGCCGGCAAATGACGCCAGCATGGCATCCAGGACGGCCTCCGCGCCGCCTTCGACAAAACCGAACGGCTTTAACGAGGCATGTGCGATGACCGGTTTATCGTGAAGACCCAGCGCTTTGAATGCTGATAGGATGTCAGCATACTCAGGCATATTATTTGCCTTTCCATTCCGGTTTGCGTTTCTCGACGAAGGCCTGCATGCCTTCCTTTTGATCTTCGGTGGCAAACAGGTTGTAGAACTCCTGCTTTTCCGCGGCGAGACCTTCGGACAGAGGCCCCTCGAAGGCCTGGTTGATCATTTTCTTGGCGGCGCGGGCCGCGACCGGGGCGCGGGAGGCGATCTCTTCGGCAAGCTTGAGCGCCTCGTCCAGATATCCCTCCACCGGGACGACACGATTCACCATCCCGAATTGGTAGGCTTCCTGCGCGCTGAGCGTGCGGTTGTTGAGGATCATTTCCATGGCGATGGCTTTCCCCACCGCGCGTGTCAGCCGCTGCGTACCACCTGCACCGGGGATGACACCGATCGTGATCTCCGGCTGGCCGAACTGGGCAGACTCGGATGCGACGATCATATCGCAGGAAAGCGCGACCTCGCAGCCGCCGCCTAAAGCCCAGCCCGAGACCGCGGCGATGACGGGCTTCCGGATCGTGCGGATACGGCCAAAGACCGCGACATGATCGCGGTCCATCATCTGTTCGATCGTTTGATCTGTCATCTCTTTGATGTCCGCGCCTGCCGCGAAGGCTTTTTCATTACCCGTGATGACCATCACGCCGACGGATTCATCCCTGTCGAAGGCTGCCAGCGCGTCCATCAGTTCGCGCATGAGCTGGTTGTTCAGGGCATTCATCGCTTTTGGACGATTCAGGGTAATGAGTCCAATGCGTCCGCGTGTTTCGGTCAGGATCATTTCATAAGACATAAGTCCTCCTCCGTATGGCAGGGGCGACCAACTGGTCGCCCCTACAAACATATACATCCATTCTACACGAGAACCAAAATTATGCTACCATTGCGCGGACCCTTCCCTTTAGGAGTAAAAATGACAGTGATTGCTAATCTTATTATTGCTATTGTGGCACTTTTGCATCTTGGCTTTCTTGTCCTGGAGATGTTTTTCTGGAACCATCCGGTGGGTCGAAAAACCTTCAAGATGACAAAGGAAGTTTCGGAGTCCTCGGCAACACTGGCAGCAAACCAGGGACTTTATAACGGTTTTCTCGCGGCAGGCCTGATCTGGGGACTACTCTCAGGGGAATTCTCTATAAAATTATTTTTTCTGATCTGTGTTCTCATTGCGGGAATCTATGGCAGCTTTACGGCAAAGCGATCCATTCTTTATATACAGGCATTGCCTGCTTTACTTGGTTTGATTTTGCTCTACCTTTCCAGGGGATAAATTCTTTTTATGGACAAATCACGCCTGATTAAACTTGCCGCGCTTGCCGGTATGGTTGCTCCCATTCTGTTCGCCGTTGTCGTCACAGGACTGACCATTGCCCAGGCAGATTTCATGCGCAGCCTCGGGTGGAATCCGCTGGGACCCGTGATCGACTGGCCGAGCGGGCTGGCGATGGGTCCCTATGGCTGGCTGATGACAGTTACGTTCTTTATCGGTGGGGGAATGATGGCGTTCTTCGCCTATGGACTTAAACTCGCCCTTCAGGAAAAACTTGCTACGTCCCTGTTGATGCTTGCCGGCTTTGCCATGATGTGCCTGGTTTTTACCTCCGATCCAACCATCGGCCGCACTGAATATACCTGGCATGGATTTCTGCATGATGCCTCGTTTGCCGTGCTTGGTTTCACCCTCATGCCGGGCATGCTCATGCTCGGGTGGGTCTTTCATCGTAGAGAGCAGTGGAAGAACTTATCAATTTATACGTGGGCTACGCTCGCACTCGTCATTCCCACGTTCTGGCTGAAGGGACTGGCGTTTTACGTTTTTCTGCTGGCGATCCTGGTCTGGAGTGAAGTTGTTGCATGGCGTCTGAAGTCGCCTAGTGATTGACTTTTGACGGTGATTTCTGTATAGTAACTGTATTAATGGTAAAGGAAAAGTTATTATGGCAGTCAAACAATCAGTTCGCCGCAGCAAATCTCTGAGTATTTCACCCGAACTTCAACACGCCCGGAATTATTTCAAAGAAAAAGATAACCTGCTTTCTCCGCCAATTACGCGCGCGGCCTATTCCGATCGCATGGCGTGGATCCTTGCCTCTATGGCAGAACTGGCGTATGACCGATTCGAAGACAAGGGAAATGCTTATGATCTATTGGTTGCAAAGTTAGCGGGAGGGGGGTTCAAGTTGATCAAGACATTCAATGCGCCAGAGACGGATACGCAGGCGTTCCTGGTGGAAAGCAATGATGGTTATGCCGTACTCGCTTTTCGAGGGACGCAGGCCAGAAAGGATATCCTGATCGATGCAAAAGCAATGCGGGTTTCCGTCCTGGAGGGCAGAATCCACAGTGGTTTTCGAACTGCGTATGCGAGCGTCGCGCGGGACATCCAAAGGAGTGTCCTGGAATTAAAAGACATACCCCTGTACATCACAGGCCATTCCCTGGGCGCGGCGCTGGCTACGATCGCCGCACAAAGCCTGGAGCATAACCTCAAGATCAGGGAAATGATCGCGGCCTGCTATACATTCGGAAGTCCACGAGTTGGCGATAAGCACTACGATAGGGAATTTAAGTCCCCGATCTACCGGGTCGTGAATACGACTGACATCGTTACTGTCATTCCATTGCTGGCCATGGGATATATTCACATTGGCGATATACGTTATCTTGGAAGAATAGAAGGAGAATTCCGGCGTGGTATTCCTGTCTTGCAGCGCATATATCTTTTTGTGCTGACGATGTTCAAGTTCTTTGGTCCAATTGTCGGCGATCACTCCATCGCTGAATATAGAAGAAAGCTGGAAGCTATCGCCCAGAAGCGGAATCAATGGTTTGGGCGTCATGTGGATCATGAATAACTCATCGCCCTGTTTGCGATAAGCGATTTGCGATGGGTGCTCAGCGCGTATTGCTTATCGCAATCCTGCAAAGTGCGTCAGCTAAATACCTCGGTCAGTTCACTTGTACTTCTCAGGATCAAATCTGCGCCCAATTGTTTTAACTCAGCCTCTTCCCCGAAGCCGCACAGGACGCCTACGGCTTGCGCGCCTGCAGTTTTCCCGGCGCGGATGTCCACGGTCGTGTCGCCGATCATGAGGCACTCCTCAGGCTTGACCCTCATCTTTTGCGCGGCCAGCAGGATCGGGTCCGGGTAGGGCTTCGTGTGCGCTGCGGAGAGCCCGGTCACAATCACATCGAAATATTTGCACAGGTCGAATTGACTTAGAAAGCGCATAGTGCTTTTCTCATCCCGCGCGCTGACCACCGACATGGGATAACGTCCATGCAACTGTGCCAGCATTTCGTCCACGCCGGGCACGAGCAGGAAAGTCTTCATGGGATGTTTGCGATTGCGATTCAGCCATTCAATGAAGGCCGTCATTTCATCATCGATGCCGATGGTGTCGGCAAAGCCCAAAAGGGCATTGCCGGGCGCTTCGACCCACATCACCAGCCGTCGGGCCGTCTGCATTGGGTTGGGGAACAGAAAGCGCGGCAGAAGGTCCACGACCTTCTGCGCGTAGAGATCGTCGGTATCACTCAGCGTGCCGTCCACATCGAAACATAGGGCCTTGATGCGGGAAATGTCGAGGGTCATGGACGCAATTGTACCGTAGTTGAATCTACAGGTCCCCGCCAAGAGCATGCGGGGCTACCCTGGCACCGTGCGGCTTAAGCAGTACCAGGGCAGGTATAGTGCTTCGCTGGTGTGCTATACTTTGCTTACTGGCATGTGATTTTACAAAAGCGGACTGATAAATTCTGATCTTCTGATCTTCTGGATTTCGTCTGCGATATCTGATCTGGCTGGAGCCTATGTAACTACCGAAAGAAACAGACCATACAAAAGCTGTAC
>DASTJG010000348.1:0-13540 GCA_035716785.1 Anaerolineales bacterium | reverse complement strand
ATTGCCCATTCCATCAGTTTGCCCACGCCACCGCGATCCAGCGACTGGAACGGATTCACCTCGAGGATGCCCTGTTCCTGATAGGTGATCAGGAAGTTGCGTTCGGCATCGTCACGGGAGTAACCGTAGGTCATCTGGGTCAGATCGTTCGTGCCAAAGGAGAAGAACTGGGCGCGCTCGGCAACTTCACCCGCCGTCACGGCCGCGCGCGGGATTTCGATCATGGTGCCGAACTTGTATTCGAACTTGACTTTCTTTTCGCTCATGACGGCCGCCGCGATGCGTTCGAGCCTCGGCTGGATCCATTCGAGTTCTTTGACCGTGCCGGTCAACGGGATCATCACTTCTGGTTTGACGACGATCTTGCGCAGTGTACAGTCAGCGGCGGCTTCGAAGATAGCGCGGACCTGCATCTCGACGATCTCGGGCATGTAAATGCTCAAGCGGACGCCGCGCATACCCATCATCGGGTTGGACTCGTGCAAGCCCTTGATAGCGACCAGCAAATCCTCTTTGGCTTTCAAGCCATCGGATTCGCCCTTGACGCGCATCGTGATGACTTCTTCGAGAAGTTTTTCTTCATCGGGCATGAACTCGTGCAGCGGCGGGTCGATCAGGCGGATGATGACCGGATAGCCATCCATCGCCTCGAACAGACCGTCGAAGTCCTTGCGCTGGTAGGGGAGCAGTTTGTTGAGTGCAGCGGTGCGTCCCTCGCTGGTTTCAGAGAGGATCATGCTCTGGACGATCGGCAGGCGCTCAGGTTCGAAGAACATGTGCTCGGTGCGGCAGAGACCGATGCCGACGGCGCCGTAAGAGCGGGCGCGGCGTGCATCCTTGGGGTAATCGGCATTCGCCCAAACCTGAAGACCGCGGGTGGGATAACCCTTGGCAGGCGCTTCACGAATGTTCTTGCGAGCGGAAATTTCATCTGCCCAGGTGAGCAGGGTCAGCAGTTCCGTCTGCTCTTCGAGGGACGGAGCGCTTGTGGGGATCTTGCCAATGAAGACGCGACCGGTGGTGCCATCGACGGAGATCCATTCACCTTCCTTGACGACGGCTTCGCCGACGGTCATCTGGCGGCGCTCGAGGTCGATCTTGATCACGGAAGCGCCAACGACGCACGGGATACCGAACTGGCGTGCCACCACAGCGGCATGGGAGGTCGCGCCGCCTTCACTGGTCAACACACCTTGTGAAGCGATCATGCCATGGACATCATCCGGTTTGGTGAACGGGCGCACCATGATGACATCCTGCTTTTCTTCCTTCGCCATCTGTTCAGCTTTATCGGCATCGAAGTAAGCCTGACCGACAGCCGCGCCTGGGGAGGCGTTCACGCCTTTGGCAAAGAACTTGCCAGTCTTTTCGGCGTTGGCAATTGCATCCTGATCGAACTGGGGGTGTAGCAGGGCATCGACGACCTCAGGGGTCACACGCAGAACCGCCTGTTCTTTTGTGATCAGGCCTTCCTGCGCCATGTCGACGGCGATCTTGACTGCCGACTTGGCGGTGCGCTTGCCATTGCGAGTCTGGAGCATCCAGAGTTTGCCGCGCTCGATCGTGAACTCGACATCCTGCATGTCCTTGTAGTGCTTTTCAAGTTTGCCGGTAATGTCCATGAACTGGTTGTAAACCTTGGGCATTTCCTTATCAAGGTTGACGATCGGTTCCGCGTTGCGGATCCCGGCCACCACGTCTTCGCCCTGGGCGTTGAGCAGATATTCACCCATCATCAACTTATCGCCGGTGGACGGGTTGCGGGTGAACGCCACGCCGGTGCCGGAGTCATTACCCATGTTACCGAAGACCATGGTCACGATATTGACCGCGGTGCCGAGGTCATCCGAAATGCCCTCTTTCTTGCGATACGCGATCGCGCGCTTGCCCATCCATGATTCAAAGACGGCTTTGGTTGAAAGTTCAAGCTGCTTGTAGACATCCTGCGGGAAATCGAAACCGACGTGCTTTTTGAACGCTTCCTTGAAGGTGGCTACGAGCGCCTTCCAGTCTTCAGCGGTCATTTCCGTATCAAGCTTGTAACCCTTCCTGGCTTTGTACTCCGCCATCGGATGTTCGAACACTTCATCGTCCAGATTGAAAACCGTTGTACCGAACATCTCGACCAGGCGGCGGTAGGAATCCCACGCAAAGCGTGCGTTGCCGGTGAGCTGGGTCAGCCCTTCCACCACTTCGTCGTTCAAACCGATGTTCAGGACGGTGTTCATCATGCCAGGCATGGAGAACTTGGCACCGGAACGACAGGAAACCAGCAGGGGATTCTTTGGATCCCCGAACTTTTTGCCTGTCTGTTTTTCCACTTTCTTCATCGCAGCGACCTGCTGGTCCCACTGCCCGGCGGGGAATTTGCCGGTTTTGCGGAATTCGTTACAGGCTTCGGTGGTGACCGTATAGCCAGGCGGCACGGGGACGCCCGCACGCGTCATATCGAACAATCCAGCGCCTTTGCCTCCCAACAGGGAGCGAACACCTTCCCATGAGCCGGCATACTTTTCAGCTGCCGCTACTTCTCCGAAGAGATAAACCCATTTTTTCATAGAAACCTCCGGGGTTTTAAGATCAAAATTTCTGTGAAGTTTACCACGAACGCTTACGTCAAATGTGATATATTCGTCTTTACATTTGTCAGGTCAATTGTTAGCCTACTGCAAAGTGAAAAGTGTCGTTTCTATATGATAATATAGACATACTGGAATTGATTATGCCGATAAAAATACTTGTTATCGACGACGATAGTGCCGTAACCGATTTACTCTCGCTGCTTTTAAAGTCGCAGGGATTTGATGTGTCAGCAACGAACAGCAGTACCGATGGACTGAGCATGATTCGCGACGATTCTCCGGATGTCGTCGTTCTCGATCTGATGATGCCTGAGATGGATGGCTGGCAGATCTGCAAAACTGTGCGTGAGTTCAGCCAGGTGCCGATCATTATTCTCTCAGCTCTCAATGATCCATCCATGATTGCCAGTGTGCTGGATGCCGGTGCAGATGACTATCTGACCAAGCCCACTCCGAGCCGTGTGCTCGTCGCACATATCAATCGTCTGGTTAATCGGACTGGCCCGCTTCACGCAGGTACATCAGTAAGCACCAGGCCTCTGCCAGCTTCCTAAAACTGTTGACGTTTATTTCGGCTACGCACAAGGTCCCGTCATCTCTGATGGGATTTTGTCACTTAAGCCAAGTGCTTCAAGGCCTGCGCAGTCTTCTCCTTGTCTTCCATCATTGGCATGTGGCCTGCGCCACTGATTTCAACCAGGTGCGCCTGCGGTAAAGCTGCCTTGATCTCGCGCGCCCGGTCGATGGGGATCAGCTCATCCGCGTCCCCATGGACGATGACTACCGGGAAAAGGAAAGAGGAAAGTAGATGTGTCGAGTCTACCCGTGACGCCATCGCTTTGAGCGCGCCAATGTACGCGGCGGGGGATTGTCGTTCCATGGAGGCGCGTGCAAGATCCCGTAATTTCTCATCGGGTGTGAACTTCGAAGCCATGGTTTCGACGACATTGCCGATTCCGTGTTCTGCCACATCCGTCGCGGACTTATAACGTGCCTCTTTGCGCTCGGGGGGATCTGCCAGCACCTGTGAAGAGACCAGTCCCAGCCCGCGCACGCGCTCGGGAAAGAGCCTTATGAAAGCCAGGGCAACGTAGCCGCCCATGGAATGCCCGGCGAGTGCAGCCTTCTCGATGCCCAGATGGTCGAGCAGACCGCCGATATCTGCGGCAAAGTCTTCCATTGCATAAAATGAATTCACGGTGCTGGATTCGCCAAAGCCGCGCAGGTCAGGCAGGATGAGATCAAACGTGTTTTCCAGCAGGGGAACGATCCCATCCCACAGATGATGATCGAGTGGATAACCATGTAAAAGTACCAGCGGGGTTCCTTTTCCGCGGCGTTTGTAAGCAAGTTGAATACCATTAACATTTACTTTTTCCATACATCTCTCCTCTTCGCCTATGGCTCCGCTCAGCGCGATGTCCCTCGCACGGACATGGTCATTTCCAATTCACAGCTACTTTTAATTTGCTACCCAATTTCGAGTAGTAATTCACAAACCCATTGTCACGGCCAAACTCATAAACGCGGCGCGTGATGTCTACATCTGCCTTGCAATATTCGGCGACCCTGTCCAGTTCGCCCTTCCGGAACCACTCAACCGATTGAATACCATCGGCAGTCTTGGTGGTTCCCAACGTAGCCCTGGCAATCGAATCGAGGCTTAAGCGGAAGTTCAACGTGCGGAAGATATCCTGCAGCATATCGGTGGATCGGAACGTGCGGAAGTTTTCACCGGGTGCATAAGGCTTCAACACTTCATAATCGAAACCGATGCTGTTGAATCCGATCACGCGGTCCGCGGACTTCAACTCGGCGATCAGTGCAGGGGCATCCTTTTCCCAGTATACAGCAAAGTCATTGCGCGACGTGGACCAGGTCACGCCGCACGCCAGTAATAATTTTGAGGCATCGCGTCCGCCGACTTCTTCGAATAGCTTTTGCGTTTCCACATCGAAGTAAACGATGTTCATGAATTCTCCGTTTTTTTCAATTGCTCACGGGCAAAATCAAGTGCCTGTTCGCGGTCTCTAATTTTACCCGTTGCCTGCCCCTCGCGGATGGCTTCCAGTAATTGACCGACGATGCGCCCCGGCTGGAGTCCCAGCTCGGACATCAGTTCGTTCCCATCCAACAGGCGCGGCGGAGCGACCGTTTCCTGTGGCTTTTCCCAGTAGTTCTCGAGCAGGATGCGCGCCACATCCAGTGCCGCTGCCCAGGTTTCCTGTGTCAACGTTGTACCCTGTGTCCCGCGCAGGTCCGCCAGCCCGAGCAGGACAAGGTCAATGCCGGCTTTGCCGGCATCGCGGAAGAAACGATAGACGGCTTTGCGTGAAGGCTCCTGTTTCTCGCCTTCCAGACGGCTGGAAAAGAAATGGAACCGCATGTGATGCCGGATGATTGCTTCAATACGTTCCACTTCATCATTGCTGAGGTTGAAGGCGCGCCCACGCTTCGCGGCCACTTCCGCACCTCTGACGTCGTGATCGAAGAAACGGATGCGACCCGACTCCTCCACCGACTTTGTGGCTGGCTTCTCGACGTCGTGATAAAGCGCGGCGAAAAACAACGCCGCACGGACGGACCGGTCGGTGTTCAACGATTGGGCAAAATGCCGGGCAAACTGATCGCGGAATCTTCCGATGCGAAGAGTGAGCAATCCTGTGAACAAGTCATTTGTGGCGTCGGCGTTGTATCCGGGTGCAAGTACAGCCAGGATGCGTTCGAGATGGGCAAGAACGCTCAAGCTGTGTTCCCAAACGTCTTGCGTATGAGGTGGGGATTGTTCCACGCCTTTAAGCGCCGGAAGTTCAGGCAACAGATAGGGAAAGATGCCGAGCATTTCCAGCGCGCGCATGGACGCGTCGGGTCTGGGCCCCTCCAGCATTTTGAACAATTCATCGCGTTGGCGTTCAGGGGAAACCTTCGGCAGCAGACTGGCGGCTTGTTTCATTGCCTTGCGCGTTTCTGCTTCGATCTTGAACTCGAACGCGGCTGCCTGACGGACCGCGCGCAGAATGCGGACCGGATCATCCGACAGGGAAGTGGGGGAGCAAGCGCGGATCAATTTGGCACGCAAATCCGAGCCGCCGTTGAGCGGATCGATCAGAGTCTGGGCGCGCAGGTCGAACGCTATGGCGTTAATGGCGAAATCACGAGCGCGCAAATCTTCAACCAGGTCCTTGCCGCGATAGACTGCGAAGTCAAGAAAGGTGCGCGTGCCATCGGGCTCAGTTACGATCACCCGGCCGGTATCACGTTCATCGTCGAGGACCATGAAATCCGCTTTGAGCGCGTTGGCAACGCGCCGGGCGAGAGAGATGCCTTTCGCAGGCAGGGCAAAGTCCAGGTCATGCGAGATGCGATTCAGCAGCATGTCCCGTACTGCACCGCCGACCAGGTAAATTTCCTGGTCCGGAAGGATCTCGCGGATTTTGTCGATCAAAGGTGAGTACGAAAATGGGACGGGCATGTAAATGATTTCTGGTTTCTCTTTGTGTCTGCAAATTTGCGCGGCGTGCAGGGCCTGTTCGGGAGTGCCTCCCTGAGCGACGATCCGGCCGCGTACCCGGGCAACCCAGCGCCCTGCATACGGCGAATTGATAGTTTCAAAATTATCGGGCATTGGTATCCCTCCTGGTAATGGCAATCGTAAATCTCAAATCGTAAATCGTCAATCAAGAAGGTGGTTTGTATTTCTCCAGATCCACAACACCGACGAAAGGCAGATTCCGGTAATACTCATCAAGATCGAGTCCAAACCCAAACACGAACTTGTTCGGAATGGTGAAGCCGCGGTAATGGATGGGCACATTCGCTTCGCGCCGCTCGGCTTTATCCAGTAGGGCACAAACTTTCAGGCTGCGCGGCTGGCGCAGATGGAGCAGTTCGAGCACAGATGCGATTGTATGACCGCTGTCCACGATATCTTCCACGAGCAGCACATCCTTGTCGCGGATGTCCATTTGCAAGTCCAGAGAGACGCGGACGGCGCCGCTCGATTCGCGCTTGCCTACGCCGTAGGAGGAGACGGCCATGAAGTCCATCATGTGCGGAGACTCAATGTAACGGCTCAGGTGTACCATGAACGGGACTCCGCCGCGCAGGATACAGATGAGCAGCAGGGTGCCGTTGGGGTAATCCGCGCTGATCTGTGCGCCCAGTTCCCTGATGCGCGCCTGAAGGGTTTCTTCATCGATCAATATTTCAGCAAGGAAGTCTTTGTAGTGTTGCATAGGATTAGTTACCTGGCTTGGCAGTTTCCTGACTAACGCGATACCTCATCCCGCTCACGCGGGATTTTGTACCCCTATCGGGGTACTTCATACCCCTAGCGGGGCACCTCGTGATGCACCCGGCAGCGCGCCTCATACAATTCGGACGCGCCCACGATCACAACAGGGTCATCGTAACGCGCCGGTTTGCTATTGACCAGTCTCTGCGTGCGGGAGGCTTCGTCGCCGCAGACCATGCAGATGGCATGGAGTTTGTCCACGCGCTCCGCCATGGCCATCAGGACTGGCATGGGACCGAACGGCTCCCCGCGAAAGTCGGTATCCAGCCCGGCGACCAGGACGCGTATGCCGCGTGTTGCCAACTGGTCAGCGACCATGACGATCTCAGGGTCGAAGAATTGCGCTTCATCGATCGCTACGACAGTTGTATCCTTTTCGATCTTGGTCACGATATCGAGGGATTTTTCCACAGGCGTGGCATCGAAATTCGAGCCTGCGTGGGATGTGACTTTTTCCACCGCATAGCGCACGTCGATGGCTGGTTTGAACACCTGTACTTTTTGCTTGGCAATTGTGGCACGTATCAGGCGGCGAATCAGCTCGTCCGTTTTGCCGCTGAACATCGAACCGCAAACGACTTCAATGGAACCGTGTGTGTGGCGCATGAATTCTCCCGACCCCCACCCTATCCTCCCCCAAATCCGACATAGAGTGTTTGAAGATTAGACAATCGTCGCCTGTCGGATTTGGGGGAGGGGCCGAAGGCGGAGGGGTCAACAAAAAACGGACATGGCGCAAAGGCCATGTCCGTAAGTTTACCTGAGATTATTTATTCTGCAAGTCCATTGGCTTTTTACGCCGCAGCTGCAGGGATCTCGTATCCAAGGGAGCGTAATTTCTTCTTGGCGGCTGTGAGAGAAGCCTGACCGAACCCCGCGATGGAGAGCACTGCATCGTTGCCGCCGTTCAATTTCTCGAGGAATTGACCAAAGTTCTCGATGCCGGCTTTCTTCAGCGCCTCGATCGCGCGCGCAGAAAGGCCAAGTTCTTCGATGGGGCGCTCGGGCGAACCTCTCAACTCTTCCTTCACCTTCTGCTGCTCAACATAGGTTTGACGGGCAGAAAGTTTCTTGTAGAAGCGGTCCACCTGACCTTCGATGTCGAGAATACGCGAAGCTTCACCGGTAAAGAATGGATGACAATTGGAGCAGATATCCACGCGGATCTCTTTCCTGGTCGAACCGGTGGTCCAGGTGGTGCCGCAGGAGGCGCAGGTCACCTTGGCGTCAGGGTAATAGGTCGGGTGAATTTTAGCTTTCACTGGGAACCTCCACCACAGGCGCAATTTCGGGAACAATGTTTACGCGCTTCTGACCGTGCGTGACGTCGTACATCACGATGCCATCCGTCGTTGCAAACAACGTATCATCCTTGCCGGCTTTGACATTCAAACCCGGCTTGATCTTTGTGCCGTGCTGGCGCACAAGGATGTTGCCAGACAGCACAAACTGGCCGGCATAGCGCTTCACGCCCAACCGTTGTGAATTTGAGTCGCGTCCGTTGCGGCTTGAACCGCCACCTTTTTTATGTGCCATGACTACCTCTCTTACTTTTTCTTCGTGTCTGTCTTCTTGGAAGACGACTTGGTTGTAGTTGACTTCTTAGTCGTTGTCCCGGATTTGGCAGAAGTTTTCTTTGCGGCGGGCTCTTTCTTCGCCTTGGCCTGTTTCCCTTCGGTCTTGCTCAGGGCAGGCTTTTCCTTCGCCGCTGCCTCAACCTCGGGCACTTCAGCCACGATTACGGGAGCGGGTTCAGCCTTCTCGACCTTGCGCTCCTCGCCGGGGTGACCGATGAAATCCACGAGCAAACGTGTATACTGCTGGCGGTGTCCGCCGCGCACGCGAATGCGCTTCTTCGGGCGATATTTAAATCGGTCGATCTTGGGGCCTTTGATATGGTCCACCACCGTGACTTTGACCAGGATGTCACTCACCGTGGGCGTACCGACCAGCACATCGTCGCCATCTGCCATCAGCAGGACACGTTCGAAATCGAACTTCTTGCCCGCATCGACGGGCAGGCGGTCCACTTCGATGGTCCGCCCTTCGACGGCACGGTATTGCTTGCCGCCACTTTCAACAATTGCGAATCTCATTTTGTTCTCCAGTCATTCACTTCACCGTGTGCCTGCGGAGTCCTTACACTCGTCGCCTGCGAACGGGGAAGCTGGTGTTGTTTCGATGTCTTTCGACAAACAACTACCCCAGAATCCAACCACTGGGGTAGAAGCGCACGATATTATACATGTGGGGTGGGGATGTGTCAACAGCCGCGCGCATCCCCATCCTGGGATCAGCTTCCGGCTGTGCTATTTGGGCAGGATGGCAGTTAGCTGCCGGGTGACGTTCTGTAGTTCGCCGGCATGTCCCTTGATCTTGTTCACATCCCCGGTCTTCAAACCGGTTTGGACATCTGAGATCGTTTTCGCCGTTGTGACATTGCTGTCGATGATCTTCTGCGTGATGCTTTCGAGCTTGATAAGCAGATCTAAAATGTTCTTTGGGATGATCGGCAGTCCTTTGGCAATGGGGAGTAGCCCATCGAGAATGTTATTCGCAATGCTGGCATATTTTACGGTGAGAGTGTGTAGGGTGCCGATGGAGTTGGTGAGTTCGAGGGCAACTTCCTGGATCGAGTCGATCATGGATTTATGTTCTTCGATCATTCCGGTGATGTCATTTAGTGAGTCTGTCAGTTTATCTGAAAATTTGACGATCGTTCCCGGTTTGGGGACAACGGCGCCGGCTTTACCAACGGGTCTAAGAGCAGGTCTGGCGGGCGGTTTGATAGGGGTGGGCATGCTGATCTCCTGTGGAATGGATTGTTGTAAGTACTATACCTGACTCTGGTTTCGAATACAATCACTCCATGTTGACAAGCTGCTTACAATGTTCTCTGAATAACCTCACCGGGCAATCTTACTGCCCGGCAAATTGTGGACCCAGTACCTTGTTCAGCAAATCCAGGATCGCCTGATCGCTTCCCAGGTAAAGAACGATGATGCGTCCGGCTTTATAGAAATGCGGCGGGTCGATCCAGGTGACCATCGAAGTTCCGATCGATCCGCCATCGGGTGCCACCAGAGAAGCATCCTGCTCCATGGCTGCCGCGTCTGCATACTCGAATACCTGAAGATCCGCCCCATTCAATTTGACCGTTTGACCTTCAATGCTGAAGAAATCTTGTGTGATCGGATCGCCCGTTTCTATCGTTGCACCCGCTGCCTGCAGAACCGCCAGGAGACTGGCTTGATCTTCGACAGAAAGTGTTCCTGTGGGGCCGGTTATGGGAATATTTTCTGCACAGGCACTCAGGCTGTATGCAAATACCAAAACAAGCAGTAACAATAAACTACGTCTCATCCAACACCTCCAGATCTATTTATTTACTTAATAGACTACTCACAAGGGCAAAAGTTCCTGTGAGAAGATTAATAACTTATTTTTTCTTATCTCACAGCCTGGAAGAGTTCGATTTATCGGAACAGGCAGGCTGGCACCCGATCCAAAATAAAAACGGGCGACTGAACTGTCTAATCGCCCGTCAACATTAACTGCGCTCTAAAACTGAGTTCTACTGTGCCCAGAACACAAAGGTGAAGATTTGGAAGCCCTTGCCGAAATCACGCACGTATAGGGCTGCGCGACCGTTCGCCGATTCGCTCACAAGCGCACCCCAATTTTCCGCTGCCTGGAGGTCTGCATTGGCAAAGCCGGCAGGCGCCTTACCGAGTGCCTCTGCATCCAGTGCGTCTGCATCAGGCGCCAGCGCGCTGCCATCCAGGTGCGAATAGATGGTTTGCAACTGTTGATAGTCATGGGCATTGGGATGTGGGTTGTCAAGTGCGTCTGCATAATCCATACAGGTGTTGAGGTCGGCCCCGGATTCATCCTGATGGTCGAGTCCCCAAAGGTGGCCGATCTCCTGGCAAATGACATGCTGCCTGGCGGTCTCGCTATAACTGGAGGATGCCAGATAGGTATCGTTCATCTTGGCAGTTCCCTGAGTGATGTGGCTGCCGCTGGCCCAAATTTGCGCCACCCCCAGCCAACCAGTGCGGCCATATGTGTAATTGCAGGAACGCACCTTGCCGGCAACCGGACGGCAATTCCTGCGTGTGCTCGTAGTGGTGCTGCCCGCTTCTGTGACAACGTTGAGCACGGAGGAGGAATTCCAATCGCTGACTGCGATACCAAGATTGTCATCCCAGTTGGAGGTCATGCTGTCGATCACACTGATGGTGATGGGATTACTGGAGCGGGCCCAGTGATAATTTCCCCATGAATGACTTGCGTCCACAGAGGCTGGGAACGCGGCAAGTGCAAACATTAGAACGAACACAAGCATGAAACGGAAATAGCCTACTTTGTTACGCATTACAAATTCTCCTCTTGTACTACTATTCGACACTTACGACTAAAGTTGGAAGAGATGAATTGTATTTGCTCTGCCAGGCCTCCTCTCGCGTCTGTGGCGAGGTATTCCTGTAAAATCCAGGTCTGCGTTTGGATATTCCTACCTTTATTGTCCATTTTAATGAGTTTGGAAACACATAAAATGAGAAGTTGTTATCAAAAATGAAAGTTCTTGTATCGACCGGTTTCAAAACAGTAGTACAATTGTTCTATCGCCGATAATCATTCTCCTTATTCATTCTGTTCCGTACCCTTACTTCTATGACCGACTCTCTTCCTCCGCCCGGAATCAGCTTTGGACCCTCCCAACGTCAGATTATTGAATCTTCGCTCCACTCGAAGCTCTTTGTCTCTGGAGTTGCCGGGACAGGCAAAACCACCACGGGCGTGGAACGGATGCGCCATCTGCTTGCACAGGGTGTACCCGGTGAATCGATCCTCATGCTGGCCGCACAACGCAGTGTCCAGGAGCCATACCTCGACCTGATCTACAGTCCCGAACGCAGCGCCGGCGGAGAAGTGACCTCTGCCACGCTGGGCGGTGGATTGGCGCGGCGGATCTGCGATCTGTTTTGGCCGGTCGCAGCAGAGGCGGCCGGGTTCGAACATCCCGATCAGCCGCCTGTTTTTCTTTCTCTTGAAACTTCCCAGTATTACATGGCGCACATCGTGCGTCCCTTGCTGGATGAAGGTTACTTCGAATCTGTCACGATGGACCGCAACCGCCTGTATTCGCAGGTCCTCGATAATCTGAACAAGGCTGCGATCGTTGGTTTTCACTACACTGAGATCGCTGCGCGCCTGGATGCAGCGTACTTTGGTGACCCGTCCCAACGCCGTGTCTATGTGGATGCCCAGGACTGCGCGATCCGCTTTCGCGAGTATTGCCTGCAAAACAACCTGCTCGATTTCTCATTGCAGTTGGAGATATTCACAAATATCCTTTGGCCGCTGGATGTTGTTCGCAACTATCTCACACGAACATATCGCCATCTGATCTATGACAATGTGGAGGAGGACAGCCCGCGTGCGCATGACATCATCCGTGCCTGGCTGCCGGAGTTTGATTCTGCTTTGTTGATCTACGATGAAGGAGGCGGCTATCGTCACTTCCTGGGTAGCGACCCGTTGACAGGCCGTGCTTTGAGTGAATTGTGTGATGAACAACTTGTGCTGGATGAATCCTTTGTGATGTCAGGGGATATTGCAAACCTTGCCTCCAGCCTGGAGCAGATCATTTTGCCTGATCCCTCCGTCCCTGAGCCGGAAACAACCGGCGGAGAGGGGGTCGGGATCATCGCTGCTCGCTTTTATCCCGAGCTTCTTGATGCAGTGGTTGCGGAGACGAAATCGCTCGTCGAAGAGTCCGGGGTCGCGCCCGCGGATATCGTGATCATTTCCCCGTTCCTTTCGGACGCGCTGCGCTTCTCGGTGATGAATCGTCTGGAAGCGGCGGGCATCCCAACGCGTTCCCATCGTCCTTCGCGCACATTGCGGGATGAGCCTGCCAGCCAGGCGCTTCTTACTTTGTCCGCGCTCGCGCACCCGGAGTGGAATATCTACCCGCCGCGCTTCGATGTGGCCTACGCGTTCATGAAATCCATCGAGGGGCTCGATCTCGTCCGCGCCCAGCTTTTAGCGGAGATCGTTTATCGGCAGCGCGAGCTGCGGCTTTCGACGTTCGACGAGATCGACCCGGGCGTTCAGGAGCGGATCACATTCATCGTCGGCAATCGCTACACCACGTTGCGGGAATGGCTGCTGGCGTACCGTGAGGGGGTGGAGTTGCCGTTCGATCACTTCATGCGCAAGCTGTTCGGCGAAGTCCTTTCGCAGCCGGGCTTTGGCTTCCATGCGGATTTTGACTCGGTGCGAGTTGCATCAAGTCTGGTGGAGTCGGTGCGGCACTTCAGGCAGTCGCTCGAAGCAACTGTTTTATTCCAGACGACGGACTCGCGCTTCCCGCATCTCGGGAAAGAATACATTCAAATGCTCCAGGACGGTGTGATCGCTGCCTCCTACGTGGAAGGCTGGCGCTCGCAGAATAAGGACGCCGTCCTGGTCGCGCCGGCGCATACCTTTCTGATGATGAACCGTCCGGTCACGGTGCAGTTTTGGCTGGACGTCGGCTCGAGCGGCTGGCATCAGCGACTCGCCCAGCCGTTGACCCATCCGCATGTATTAACCCGCGAATGGGAACCGGGCCGCATCTGGACGGACGCGGATGAAGTCGAGACCAGTCGCATCG
>DASTJG010000347.1:0-16537 GCA_035716785.1 Anaerolineales bacterium | reverse complement strand
ACGGGCTGTTATCGAGCCCCGACGAATAGGGATGTTGGTATTCGCACAACCTGTTGCCATCGGTATCGTTATTTTCGAACCACCAGTTGTTCGAGCGCACGATCGGTTCATAGATCTCGTCCATGAACTCACGGTCGCCATCATGTTCGTAAAGCTTATAGGCCGCCCAGGCAAGCAGGGGCGGTTTGGTCACATCTGCCTCGATGGGATGATCGAGGTGGGTCACGGCGCCCTCGTCGTGGATGGCATCTGGGATCATGCCGTCTTCGCGCTGGTGATCCAGCACGAAGCGGATCTGATCGTGCGCCAAATGTTTTTCCACATGACGATACGCGAGCGCTTGGAAATAAGCATCCCATTGCCAGACACCCACGTAATGGATCATCGACGGGGTCATGGCCTCGCGCGTGGTATAGAAACGGGTGGAGATAAGTCCGGCGCGCATGATCCACCAGGCGAAGTAGTATTGAAACTCGTATTGCTCCTCCACCTGCGGTGCGTTGGCGAACCATTCATGCCAGCGCCGGGCAGCGTCATCCATCACTTTGGCAGGATCAGGGATGTAGCGGTTGAAGCCCAGGCGAGGCGTGATGTTAAGCAACAGCGACTTGCCTCCCTCCGTTGCATCCAGATGCAGGTGAACAGATTGATTCTCCTGGCCATACGCCTGCGTAACATGCTGAACGATGCGTGCATTGGTGGTGTAGGCGACATTACGGCGGATATCTCCCGTCAAACGCAGCACCCCCCCGCGCCGGTCTGTCTGGATCTTATCGAGATTGGCATTGAATTTGATCGCGAACCGTGCCGGCGGCAAGGTGATCGATACCGTTTCGATATCCACGAATACCAGGTGAAATGTTCCGATGGAGGTTTCAAAGTCGATCCGATGCGGGTATGTTGTTACCTTAAGTTCAAGGGGATTGCCGCTTTCATCCGTAAAGATCCACTGATCGATCAAAGGAGCGCGTTTTCGATAAGCGGCAAGCTGTCCCTCGCGCTTGAACCAGCGCTCCGCCAGCCGAATCGTGAGCTGCTGCCCCGACTGAAAGATCAATAAGCGTGAACCGCGTTCACTAAAGGGGATCTGGCGCAGATTGATACGATCTTTTAAAAGGTTTAAATATTTCGAATTGACATCCACATTCATTCCTTGATCCTTAACCATAAAGTTTGATATGGCTTCAAAACCAAATTCGTTTCCAACGGATAATCTGTCTGAGTAATGAGATCCGTCAGTGAACCCGAGGAAAGCTGAAAAACGGACTTCCAATTCACCATCACAAGTTGAGGCTGATTCGAAATATTATGCAGGCACAATACCTGCGGGCTCCCATCTGGCAAGAGGCGCAGCAGGGCGAAAATTGCTTCGCCGTAATCCAGTATTCGTTGTTCGCCATAGGGATGAAAGGCCACGGAGGCGCTACGGGCCCGCAGCAATTGAGCATAACGATGAAAAACATGATGGCGCAGGGAGAACTCGTCTGCCAGCTCGCGTTCGAACACGGTACGCTCGAACTTTTGGCGATTGATGGTGCGATTCCGTCCGGTCAACTCAAAGCCCTCTCGCCAGCTGCGCGAGCCAAACAGGCTGTGAAAATAGATGCCCGGTACTCCGACCAGCGCAAGCATGATCGCCTGGGCAGTCATAAAGCGATCGACCTGAGTGGCAACAGACTCATCCGAGCGAGGATTCGAAAGAGCGTCGAAATAATTGATATTCAGCTCATAAGGAACCTGTGCGCCGCCCGGATCATCTTTGTATGACACCAGTCCGCCATGCCAGGTCGTGCGCTCGATCATGTCATCGATCTCCCGGTCAGAGAGTATGCCGCGGACCGGGTTAACGCCGATCCCATCATGAGAGGCAAGGAAGTTGAAAAACGTGGTGCGCTTCGAGGGCAATTTCAGTTCCGCGGCCCATTTCGACAAGTGATCGCTATTCCCCGTGTAAAAGGTGTGCAGGAGTAGCGGCGGCAAAGCAAAGTTATAGACCATTTGCGCTTCATCGTTCCCATCACCAAAATAGGATATATTATCTTGATGAGGAACGTTCGTCTCTGTGATCAACAGGACATGCGGCGCCACCACATCGAGCACCGCGCGGAAAAGCTTGATGATGCTATGTGTCTGCGGGAGGTGGATACAGGATGTGCCACTTTCCTTCCACAGGTAGGCAATCGCATCCAGGCGGATCAGTTGGGCGCCGTGGTCAATATAGAACAGGAGCGTATCAATGATTTCCAGAAGTACATTCGGGTTCTGGAAATTCAGGTCGACCTGGTCCGCGCTGAACGTAGTCCACACCTTTTTGGGTCCTGAGGGCGTATTGAATTCCGTGAGGAGCGGCAGGGCCCGCGGACGAACTACTTGTGAAAGATCAGGCTTGCCATTCATCACGATGAAATAGTCCTGATAGTCCGGGTCACCTCTCAGAAAAGCCTGAAACCACTCGTGTCGAACAGAAACGTGATTGATCACAGCATCGAACATCAAACGAAACCTGGCACCCAGCCGCGCGATATCCTCCCAATCACCGAACTCCATTCTGACCGCCTGATAGTTGACGACGGAAAACCCGTCGTCAGAAGAGTATGGAAAAAACGGCAACACATGTATGCTGTTGACCAACCCGGAAAGATGCTGCTCACAAAAACCGGTCAATGTCTGAAGAGAAGGCGTATCCGACTCCTTCAACTGATCAGCATAGGTGATGAGGACACTGTCGCGTTCCGAAAGACTATCCTGGCTTCCATTTCCCTGCGATGGAGGCAGGTCGATATAGGGATTCAAGATCGCGCACAGACGCTCGAACGCCTCATCACCGGCAGGTTGCCCGTAAATTGCAAGGAGATGCGAATGTATGATGGATAGTTCAGATTGTGCCATGTAGACTCATCAAGACCTGCTTAAAATCCAATAGCTCACGTTTCTACTCCAATCGACAAGAATGCAGGTGAAGACTCCGCCAAAGAAATTCCTCTTAACAGAATTTCATGATCCCGGCAGCCTTGTCATCAACATTGTTTCATCTAATCATGTGTGTTCCTGGGCTTGCCCCAAACGAACAGCAACCCTGCAATTTTTATACCACAAAATTTGATGACGGGGATTACATCACCTTGATTTCCTGCGGGTGAAGCGATCGAATGGCGAAGAGGAACGCACAGGGAAAATACCCTGCTGTGTAGAGCGTAACTCTTCCACGGTAAAGAAGGCTTTCGGATGGATCTCCTGGATCAGATTGACCACACGAGCGAGCTCCTTCCTCATCACAACCGTGTAAATCAGCATCACCGGACCACTGGAGCCATGTCCATCCACATATGTAGCTCCATAGCCTTCCGTACGCAGGCGCTCGACCAGTGCGGTTCCATCTTTAGGGAGAATTACACGGATCATCAAGGTACCAATCGCCAGCCTCTCCTCCACGATCATACCGACGTAATTGCCTACCGCGAACCCGGCTGCATACGCCAGATAGGCAGCAATATTTTGAGCGCCACGCACGATCTGGGAGACGACCGTAATCCAAATGAACACTTCAATAAAGCCGAGAAGTGGAGCGAGATACTTCCTGCCTCGTGCAACAAAAATAATGCGGATGGTTCCCAGAGTTACGTCTGAGAGACGCGCCAGGAAAACGATCAGGGGCAGGATCAACCAGGTATACCAGTCAAATGTCGGCATACTTCGAATTATAAACTGCGGCTCTTTCCCATGATCGGAAGGAGCCATTTGTCGTCATAGAACTCACGGATGATCCTGTAATAGTACAACGTTTCCTTGTTTTGTAATTCGTAGTCCCATTCCTGCTTGAGGCGCCGGCACTCCGACAGAAACTCCTGATCTGAAATTTCAGTCTCTGCACACTGGTCGATAAGATCGGACGAACCTGCACCCTTTGAAAATTCTTCTTTGGGGCGATTGACAATCTCCGCGGGCAGATCGTCTGCGAAGGATTGCCGCAGCAGTGCTTTCGGAACCCTGGAGCCGTGCAATTTCCAGTCGGCAGGAATGCCCATCGCAAGCGCAATCGATCGAACATCCAGGAAGGGGACCCGGGCCTCCAATCCAAACGCCAGAGGTTTGTCAATCAAATTTTCCTTCCTGGACAAAGCGCGTCAACTCACTGACGCTCCATTGTTCCAGACCCAATTTTTCGACAGTGCGACCGCGCCGCCAGTAATCGGTCTGATGAATGATACTGGCGATCTTGATCATGCTCTCCATGCCGCGCACCGAGACGCCGTAACGCTGCCCGAGTGAGGCAATCGGGACGAGGCTCATCGGCACGTCCTCAAAGATGTAGCGATGATTCAACGTAGTAGGCGCTTTGATGCCGTAGTAACCAGGCTGGTTATGAATGGCTTCATGCAGGTCCGCACCGCTTGTGTCGTAGGCCAGCTTCAACCATTCCAGCGACGTGCGGGCGCGGATCCCCAGGGACGATGCAACGGTGACACGCTCGCGATCCAACACTTCGAGCACACGTGCGACCGAAGGCGTGACCCCATCGATGTAGAACTGGTAATCGCCATGGGTAGCTTCGATCCAGCCCATGTTGAGCAGTGTCAGCGCGGGATGGAAGATCGCGCCCATATTGTTCATGCCGGTATTCAGGACATCCACGCCGTGAATGAATTGCGGATAGGCCTCGCAGATCGCGTCCAGAACACACTGCGTACGCGTAGCCGGCAGCGCCGCGAGTGGGACTGCTTCCTTGATGCGGAAGATCCGCGCCTGTGCAGGTCCATCCGAACGCGAGGCGTAAATAAAGGTTTCGGCTTCCGCCACCGTCACGTCCGCCTTGCAGCCATTGTCGCGGATGACCTTTACAAATTCCAGCGCGCCGCAGGTCCGTCCCGGGTGTAGGACGACAATTTGTCCACTCCGTAGGTGAGGTGCCATCGCTTTGGCGATATCCGCGTGAGCAGAAGATGGCAAAACGACCATGATCACTTCGACGTGCCTGATCGCCTCTACGATCTTGGATGTGACCAGGGCAAGTTTGCCAAATCCATGCGGACCACCTTCGGCGCTCTCCAGTTCGATGCCGCCGCGCTTTTTGATGATCTCGACATGATCCGCTGTGCGGTTGTACAAATTGACTGTAAACCCCATCAACGCCAGATGGGCTGCCATTGCCTTCCCGCCGTGCCCTGCCCCGATTACTGCATATTTTTTCGTCATAGAATCCTCCATGATTTGTCACTCTGAGGAAGTTACGCCCGGTGGTATCGAAACCAGCGGCCCGGCTCAGCATGACATTCTTAAAGATCTAGGGTTGCATCAACCGTTTTGATTCTCTAATTGGCTTTCCTTTCTTATCCACAGCCACATTCGCGCCATTGACAATGCTCGTCCGAATTTCACCGCGCCCAAACTTGTTGTTGCGCAACTGCGGCGCGTCCAGGAGTCCACAGGTCACGGCGCGGGCGAGGGTTGCTGCGTCAGTGAGTGGATCGCCAACGTCCGGTCCCGCGAGAGCCGCGATGGCTTCCAACAAAAGACGGGCTTCCTTCACCAGTTGTTTCCTTCGTTTATTGACCGCAGGATCAGCCGTCATATCCGGTGCGCCGCGCACGGCATTCTCGATGGCGCGACGGGCGATCTTGCTGGCCTCGATCACATCCTGCGCGGTCGCGGCGTGATGCGCCTCTGTGTGTCCAACGATGTGATAGATGTGAGGCTTGAGCGCCATTTGAAGATAGGTCCCCGCCGCAAGATGCCCGCGGGCTGCATCCGGGTCGAGCGGATGCGAGAGCAGGCCGATGCGCGTCTGTCTCCAAACATGGAATTCCTCACTCTCGAGCGGCGCGACCATATCCAGTATTGCCAGCATTTTCGCCAGATCCATCGCATCGGAAAGCCCAGGTGGGCTATTGAACATGAGCTGCGCAATGTAATCCTTCACGCCGAACGTCCGCGCATTGTATGCTGAAAGGTACGCCGACACGACGAACACCACATCGGGTGCATCGCGCATACCCCAGTGATGCGGTTCGTTCAACTCGACAGGGATATCGTGTCCGCCGTACCACTGCATCACGCGTTGATGTTCACGGATCGAACCTTCCAGGTCCCAGGGACCGCGCCCATCCATCTGGTTGAACCAGAATAACGGGATCGCGCACCAGGCGTTGTGGATCGTCTTCACATACATCTCCGCCAGGCGAATGAAATCATCGGTACCGGAATATGTACGCAATAGCGGAAAGTTGCCGCGCCGGCTGGCAGCATACAGGGCGCGGTAATCATCTTCCGAGCGCACGGGCACACCGCCCGCGCCTTTACGGCGCGGGTCCTGCCGCTCGGGGTGATAAAAATTTTCCTGTGCGTCCTGGTCGATACCGAGCGAGATCACATCCAGGGCCTGTGCATCTGCGATCTTTACAATCCCCTCAATTGTCGCCTCCATGGTGGGAAGACCGAAGTGATGACGCAGGATCGGATACGGTGACTTCCAGCGGATGCGCTCCACCACGGATTGTGGATAATCCGCTTCGCTCAACGCTTCGGCTTGCTGTCCCTTCAAATACGCGAGGACCGCCTCCGGAGGTTCGCTCCCGTCAAAGGTACGCTCGAAGAACCCGATCACGCGGACGCGCTCGGCAACCGGCGGAGTCCCACCAAAGGCAAAGCGGACTCCACGTTGATGCAACTCAGATGCAGCTTCGGCAAATTCACCGAGCAAGCGTTCCCCGGTCTCGGGCGTGAGCCGGTACGAGACCCCGACCAGGTCCGCGTCTTCGCGCTGCGCGGCAGAAATCATTTCGTCCACCGACACAGCGGGACCCAGGAACACTGTCCGCCAGCCAGCCGCTTCCGCGAGGCGCAAAAAATTTGTCACTCCCGCCACATGGACGCATTCCCCCAGCGCGCCGGCGACAACAGTCTTGATCTTACGGTTCATGGATCATTCCTCCTTTCGCCAGGAGTTCCTTCTGTTTGTCCCCTGTAACATATCTCAATCCACTTTTTTATACGATAAAAGCTTTGGTGAAGTTACAACGAAACAATCACCGGTTCGACTTCGGTCACGGTCACCGACTTGCCGTTTGCAAAGATCACTTCGGTCTTTTCCTGTCCTCGGATCACTTTCAGGCCTCTGTAATTGATTGTCACATCCCAGGGGAAGGGATTCCTGCCTTCCAGCCTGACGCGTGTCGCGGAGAGGATCTCCACTCCAAGAACACGCAAAAACACATCCACGGGAGCCAATCCGTTGAGAGAGTTGCGTTCGCCCATGCCTGTCCCGCGTTCGGCGTGATAACGCCCGTAGAAGGCTCGGTTCTGTTTCAGGTTTTGAATGATGCCATTCATGATGTGCGCGACCAAACGGGCCGCATCGGAGCGGAATCCGTACCGTAACAAGCCCTCACAGATAAACAAATTCCACGGGAGGTGCACGGCCTGCGAAATGGATTCCGCTTCCGGCTGGGTCAGATGCGGACAGGCCGGGATGCCGAACGGACGATGGAAGCGACTTGCATCCAAAAGCGCACGCCCGATCATGGTCTGGGCATGCTGCTCATCCGGGATGCCGGCCCAGAGTGGCATGAAGAGTGTGTGATCCTCGGTGGTGAAATCCAGCGTGCTGATGATGACCGTATCCTCATCGCTCAAACCCTTGACCGAAACCTTGGCAATCTTCGAGAAGACGTTCTGCGTGGTATAGACCGAGCCGCGGTTACGCCATTGATAGCTCCCACTGGCAACGATCTCGTCCGGCGGTTTTGTGGCAAACTGGTGAATGCGGATCTCGGGGCGCTTCGCGACCGGGCTTTGGGTTTGCACCTCGATCAACAAACGGATCGGCTGCTCGAACTTCAGCTTCGGTGAAACGGTGCCTGAACCTTGCTGCTTCACAAGCACCTTGCCCGCCAGGCTCAATCCTGTGGCGCGATCGCGATAATGATACAAGCCTGTGCGCGCCTGCCAGGTCCCCTCAACCGACTTGCGCAGTTTCGCGGCCTGTTCATGCAGCAGAGGCAATTGATCGCGGTGATCGAGCCGCTCTGCCATTTTGATGAGACAGGCGGCCTCGTGGTAGAGCATCGCTTCGAGCGCCGGGCTATGGACCTGGCTGATATCCACGCCCAACGACCATTCGTGCCAGGCGTCGAAAAGCGGATTGTCCTCGAAGCCGGTTTGCAGGGTGTGTTTCCACTGCGGCAAGCCATCCCGATCTTCGTCGTAATCGGGCGAGAACCAGGACCAGAAGAACTTGACCAGCTTGGGAAAGACATCGCCGAGGAATTTTTGATCTTCCGACTTTTCGTAAAGTTTCCAGGCCAGGCTGGCGAGGAGTGGCGCAGCGAGGTAGCGCCCGCGCTGGCCGGCCAGGCCGGGCTTTCCATCGATCGTCCCATCTTCCTTTTGGATGGTCAGGAAGTTTTCCAGCAGGTCTTTCGCAGCGCCTGAAGCAGGCAGCACACTGGAAAGGTAATAGGCATCGAATGCAGTCTGTCCGTTCCACGCGGTGGGATAGTCAGTGCCATCGCCCTTGGGCGAATATCCGTTATCGGGTCCGCGCACCGAGACACTGGATGGACAGGGCAGCTGTGTCTCCGGTGCGAAGAACAAGCCGAAGCCGACGGACTGACTCAAGGCAAAGGCCGCGTCCCAGTCTTTGTCACCGGTGCGAATGTCGATGGTTTGACCAGTGTTGAGCAATTCCAGCCGGGCTTTTTCCGCTTCCCAAGGCCGGGCGGAGGTCTGCCGGGCCAGGTCAAAGGAAGCCTGTAGATTGTCCGCGGCGGCTTGCACCCAGGTGAGGGTCCGCGCGGCGCCGGGGCCCAGTTCGAGATCCAGAAAGAGTGAGGGATAGGGACCTGAACCGGGCGCAGGGCCACCGGTCATAAAGAGGACAGGGAAGAGTCCGCTCGTTTGCCCGGCAAGCACGTTCACCATTTGCATCTGGGTCGCGTTCATCCCCTGCCCATCGATCGGCGTCAGCACCACACATAGCTCCAGGCGGATCTTGCGCGTGGTAGTCGTTTTGTTCGCAACACTGACGCGTCCGCTGACTGCATTGGATTGCGGAACCCAGTACTCGGCTGTAACGTCTATATTCTTGAGAGGAGAATAGTCGAGGATCAGAAAATTCGGATAAAAACGACGGATAGTGGGCGGCAACGCAAAAGCGGACGGTGCGCTGACACTTTTCCCATTTTCGCCGAAACGCAGGAAAAGGCGCATCGCTTTTGCACGTAATCCATAGGTGGTCTGGAGCGAAAGCGCCGGAGGCTCCCCGCCGCCCAGGTTGAGTTCCCAGATATGGTCGTTGAGATAGTCAGGAATCGAAAGGCGCGCATCCGCCGCGAGGCTGAGACAAAGCGGGTCGCCTGGAGCGAGTGACCAATCACGCATAGGTGTATTGTATAGGCAGACTGTCAAGAGGTCAAAGGGTATAATTTAGATAAATAGTTCGGTAGTTTAGTAGTTCATTAGACTGCTGGTCGGACTGTGGGATCATCAAAACTTCGAGACCAGGGGAGTGTTCATCACCAAAGAACGATCAAACCACACAACTACCAAACTATAAACCAGGAGATTACCCATGGGACTCTATTTCGAAGAATTCAACGTCGGTCAGAAGATCGTGACAGAAAAACGTGTCATCACCGAAAGTGATATTACGACCTTCGCGACGTTGTCCGGTGATAACAATCGCATCCATACCGATCCCGAGTTCAGCAAAACGACTGTGTTTGGCAGGCAGGTGGCACACGGGCTTTTGGGGCTGTCCATCGCTTCGGGGCTGGCATGGCGGACGGGCATCATGGACGGCACCGTGATCGCCTTCCGCGAGATCAACGAGTGGAAGTTCGTCAAACCTGTGTTCATTGGTGACAGCATTTACGTCGAGCTGGAAGTCAAGGAAATGAAGGCCCTGCCACGCATCGGCGGCGGCTCTGTAGCGATCACATTGGAAGTGAAGAACCAGATGGAAGAAGTCACTCATCGTGGTTCGTGGACCGTGTTGATCATGAGTAAACCGAAATAAATATTGTAGGGGCAGGGCGCTACGCAGCCTGCCCAAGGCGAGACGCTTTGCAGCCTCGCCCCTACCCAGGGCGCACACGCCGTGCAACGCCCCTATGGAAATTTTATGACAAACGAAGAAGAGAAAAGAAAAGAAGAAGAGAATAAGCAATTTTTAAAACGGCTGATCGATTCAGAAGCAGAGACGCGTATCGACCTTCCGGCTGAACCGAAAAAAGAGGAACCCAACCCGAACGCAACAACAAAAGCCAGTCCTCCGCGCCGTACACCTACGCCTCCTCCACACATTGCTCTGGATGAAAACAACATGCCGCTGCCGCGCCGCGTCGACGAACTCGACCTGGAGGGCACGCGCGTCTCGCCGGTTGCCTACGAGCCGCCGAGCCGCCCACGTAACGTGCAGACGCGCTATGCGCCGCCCACCGGCACGGTACCACCGGCCCAGCCGCCCATTGTAGGCCAGACTATCGGGTTCGATTGGAGGGCCGGCTGGGGCGGATGTCTGATACGTGGGTTGCTCGTCGCAGTGTTCGGGATCATTCTGTTCCTGATCGTGGGGGGGTCCATTGCGCTGTATTCGTATTACTCCATCGCCCGGACACTGCCAAGCGTGGAAGATCTGAAGACCCGCGCCTCGCAATTCGAGACCACGCACATTCTGGACCGCAATGGTAACCCGCTTTACGACATCATCGATCCCAATGCCGGGCGCCGGACCTATGTGACCATCGATAAAGTTTCACCGGCTGTCCTTGCTGCGACAATCGCCACAGAAGACAAGGAATTCTATAATCACCCGGGCTTTGATTTTTGGGCGATCACGCGCGCACTGTGGGAAAACTACCGCACCGACGGCCAGGGTGGTGGTGCATCCACCATTACCCAGCAGCTCGCGCGCACACTTTTGTTCTCCCCCGAAGAGCGTTCCCAACGGACCTACAGACGTAAAGCGCGCGAGATCATTCTGGCAGCGGAGATCACGCGTCGCTATTCCAAGGATGAGATCCTGGAGCTTTATCTCAACGAGAATCCTTACGGCAATCTTGCTTATGGCATTGAAGCCGCTGCAGAGACATATTTCGGCAAAACCGCCAATCAGTTAACTCTGGCAGAGGCCTCTTTCCTGGCGGGCTTACCACAGTCCCCTGCTATCTACGACATCTATACCAACCGTGAGGTGACCCTGACGCGTCACCAGCAGGTCCTGGTGTTGATGTATGAAATGAGTCGGACAAACGGCTGCATCAAGGTCAGTAACAGCGAGGTGCCTATTTGTGTGGACGAAATTGCTGCCACGGACGCTGCCAACGATATCAAAAGCCGCACGTTCAATCCACCGGTTATGAATGCGCGTTACCCCCACTGGGTGAACTTCGTCCGTTCGGAACTGGAAGAGTTATACGGCACAGCGACGATCTATCGTTCCGGCTTTATCGTGTACACCACGATCGACCCGACGATTCAAGACGAAGCTCAAAGATTGGTGACCGAACAGATCTCCCTGCTTGCCGACAAAAACGCCCACAACGGTGCTCTGGTGGCGATCAAGCCCTCCACGGGCGAAATCCTTGCCATGGTCGGTTCGCCGGATTTCAACAACGAGGCGATCTCCGGCCAGATCAACATGGCAGACAGTCCTACCCGCCAGCCGGGTTCCTCCATCAAACCGATCAACTACGTAGCTGCGTTCGAAAAGGGCTGGACACCCGCGACCTTGATCTGGGACGTGCCGAGTGAGTTCCCTCCCTCGGGCGATCCGAATGATCCCCGCGAACCGTATCGCCCCGTGAATTACGACGGCAACTTTCGCGGGCCCGTCACCGTCCGTACGGCGCTGGCCAACTCACTGAACGTCCCTGCCGTGAAGACACTGGATTTCGTCAGGATCTACGACGACCCGAACACTCCCGAAAAAGATGGCATGATCGCCATGGCAGAACGGCTGGGAATCACCTCGTTCACACGGCCGGATTATGGACTGGCCCTGACGCTTGGCGGAGGCGATGTCAGCCTGCTGGAATTGACATCCGCCTTTTCGGTGTTCGCGAATGGCGGCAAAAAAATCCCGCCCGTAGCGATCCTAAAGATCGTCAATTTCAAAGGTGAAGTCGTTTACGAATACCAGCCTCCACAACCGGAGCAGGTCATTCGTGAAGAGCACGCGTACCTCATCTCGTCCATTCTTTCGGATAACGAGGCGCGTGCCATGATGTTCGGGCGCAACTCGCTCCTGAACCTGCCCTTCCAGGTGGCCGCCAAGACGGGCACCACCAACGATTTCCGCGATAACTGGACGCTTGGCTATACTCCTGACCTCGTCACAGGGGTCTGGGTGGGCAATGCCGATTACACCCCCATGGTCAACACCACCGGTCTGACGGGCGCGGCGCCGATCTGGTCATCGTTCATGCAGTATGCCGTTCCCATTGTCAGCGGCGGTGTACCCACGCCTTTCACCCGTCCGCCCGGCATTGTGGACAAAGCCATCTGTTCCCTCTCCGGGACGGAACCTTCGCAGTGGTGCCGCGGCGGGCAGCGCAACGAGATCTTCGTCAACAACCAGCCTCCCCTGCCGGCTTCGCAGGATCTGTTCCGCCGCGCGGACATCGACACCTGGACAGGCCTGCTGGCCGGTGACGCCTGCAAGGACTTTGTCGAAGACGAAATGTTGCTGAATGTTCAGGATAAATGGGGCCGCGAGTGGCTGCGATCCGGCGCCGGCAAGGACTGGCTGGAAACGCACGACATGCCGCGTAATCCACACTTTGCACCCGACCGCGAATGTAAAAGCTCCGATCCGCATCCGGTGCTTGAGTTCAGCAACATCAATGAAACATCTGTCATTACGAATCCCACGCTTCCGATCAACGGCGTCATCGATGTCAAGAACGGTGGACTGACAGACTGGCGTCTTGAATACGGCATCGGGCAGGATCCCTCCCAATGGAACCTGCTTGCGCAGGGAACGAATACCATTCCAAACTCATCCCTGCTCCATACATGGAATTTGGAAGGCATTCATGAAAACAGGATCACGCTGCGAATTTATGTTTCCAATGGCGAGGACAAGCACGCCGAACGCCGCCTCACTCTGACCCTCAATTTGCCTACGCCGGAACCCAGCATCACCCCCTCACCGACGGACTTCCCGCCCACAGCAGTCATCCCAACCGATACATCGACGCCGGAGCCTGCTACCGCAACGTCGACAGAGTTTCCCACCGCAACCGAGACACCGACCTCAGGGCCGTAAGTTGTTTCCTCAAACAACAACATCCCGCACATGCGGGATGTTTGTTTCATATTCTGTGGCGCAAGCTGGCAGCTTGCGCCTACTTTTACTTATCCACCGACTGCGAAACAGAGGAGGAAGCTGGCGCTCTCCTTGACTGTTCCTCCTTGACCGTCCGAACACCGTTGTTGACCTGGTTGGCAATCCGTTCCAGTTCCTCCTGAAGCTGCGTCAGGCTTTGGATCACATAATCATCCGCGTCCACGCGGGTGGTCTCCGCTTCGGCACGGGCCTGTGCCAGGATCTGGTCGGCGCGGCGTTGTGCCTCCTGCACAACCATATCCTTGGATACAAGTTGATCAGCCTTTTGCCGGGCAATCTCGAGGGTGCGATTGGCTTCCTCCTGCGCCTGCGCCAACACGCGGTCGCGCTGACCGAGAAGCTGCTGGGCCTTCTTCACTTCCTCGGGGATGGCGATGCGCATCTGGTCGATGATATCGAGCATACGGTCTTCGTCCACCATTACATTTTTGGTGAATGGGAAGTTTTTGCTCTCATTGAACAGCTCTTCCAGGCGGTCGATTAGTTGCAGGATGTCCATAAAAGCCTCCGTGAAACGGATGAATCCTATTCTATCGCACTTTTAATCACGCAGCGCGTTCGGCAGGGGATGTCCATCCCCCAGAATCATGACTTTTTTTTTCACAGCCTCATTGACATGGGCGGGCACCATGCTGGAAACATCGCCTCCCAGGGAAGCAATCTCCTTGACCGTGCTGGAGGAAAGGAACATATGCTCCTCGGCGGTGAAAAGTGCAACCGTTTCGATGTCGCTGGCAAGGCTCCGGTTTGCCAGCACATTGCGAAACTCAAACTCGAAATCAGAGAACACTCGCAGTCCACGCACGATCACCTGCACATCCATCTGATGTGCATAATCCACGGTGAGTCCGCTGTAGCCCGTCACCTTGACTTTTGGGTTGCCGTTGAAAGCCTGCCGGACCAGTTCCATGCGTTCCTCGGGTGAGAACATCAATGATTTCAGCGGTTTGTCATACACCGCCATTACCACTTCGTCGAAGAGACGTGCAGCCCGCGAGGCAATATCGATATGACCGTAGTGAATGGGGTCGAATGTCCCCGGAAACAATGCTCTGACCATATGTAGTCCAATCGTCCTTTGTCTTCTAGTCATATAGTCTTCCATCTCTTTGATGGTCGCATGGTCATTTGTGACTAGAAGACTTGTGACCAGGCAACCAATTATCAAATCAGCAGATCAATAAATCACCAAATCACTTAGCTCACATCCCCTTTGCCATCACCCCAGAATCGACCAAACGCTTCTGACAGCAGGGCATGTTCGGGCTGGTTCAAATACGGATCCTGATCGAATAACTTTTGTGCCTGCACGCGGGCCTTCTCGATCAACTTGAGGTCCGTAATACTTGCCATGCGCAACCCGCTTGAGTAACCGGATTGCCGGGTACCCAAAAATTCACCGGGACCGCGCTGCTGCAGGTCTTTCTCTGCCAGGACGAAGCCATCGTTCGAGTCAGACATGGCCTGCAAGCGTTCGTTCTCGGCCGCATCTTCATGAGTGGGGATCAGCAAACAGTAGGATTGATCCGAGCCGCGCCCGACGCGCCCGCGCAACTGATGCAATTGCGCCAGGCCGAAGCGATCGGCACCCTCGATGATCATCACAGTGGCGTTCGGCACATCCACACCGACTTCGATGACGGTGGTCGAAACGAGGATATGATATTCACGGTCGCGGAACTTGACCATGGTCTCGTCTTTTTCCTGCGGGCGCATACGCCCATGCAGCAGTCCCAGCTTCAAGTCGGGGAAGACTTCCTTCGAAAGCGTCTCGTAATCGTCCACGGCAGCGCGCGCTTCGATCTTATCACTCTCTTCGATCAGCGGATAAATGATGAATGCCTGCTTGCCGTCCTTGATCTGCCCGCGCAGCAGCGTGAAGGCGCGCTCGCGTTCCTGCGGTCGCAGCACATAGGTGTTGACAGGAATACGCCCTGCCGGCATTTCATCGATGATCGACAGATCCAGATCGCCGTACAACGTGAGCGCCAGCGAACGCGGAATCGGCGTGGCCGTCATCACCAGCAGGTGCGGGTTCGTTCCCTTGGTGCGCAGCGCGGCGCGCTGTTCCACGCCGAAGCGGTGTTGTTCGTCGATCACGGCGAACTGCAGATCCTGGAACGTAACCGGTTCTTCGATGATCGCGTGTGTCCCGATCACGATCTTGATCGAGCCATCTGCCAGCCCCAGCCGGATGACCTCCTTCTCCGGCTCAGGCGTGTCACCGACCAAGAGGCGGATCTGTCCCTCGTGCAGGATTCCGCTTTCGCCTGTAAGCAGGCGTGTGAAGTTGCGATAATGCTGCTCCGCCAGGATCGAGGTCGGCGCCATGATGGCGGCCTGTGCCTCATTGGACGCGATCATCCCGGCGGCCAACGCCGCGACAACGGTCTTGCCCGAACCGACGTCGCCCTGCAGAAGACGATTCATTGGATTACCCAAGTCGAGGTCGGCGCGGATGTCTTTGAGCGCGTTCTGCTGGGCAGACGTCAGGGTGAAGGGCAGCACTTTGACACGCGCCTCCAGCCACTCGTCTGAAACTGCGAAGCGCCGCGCATCCATTGATTTCCAGTCAATCTTCTGGCGCAGCACACCCATTTGCAGATAAAAGATCTCGTCAAAGGCCAGGCGTTCGCGCGCAGCTTTGAGCTTTTCCTGCGAATCCGGGAAGTGGACCTGCATCAACGCTTCGGGCAGTGTCATCACGCGCGCAGACGAACGCGTGCTTTCCGGCAGCGCATCCACGACGCGCGGCGCCCAGTATTCGACAACCTGCTTCATGACATTGCGCAGCCACTTCTGCGTGATGCGCTCGGTCAGTGGATAGATCGGCACGATCCGGTTGGTGTGCAGGTTTTCCACATCCACCGATTCCCAGTCCGGGCTGTTCATCACGAGGCGGCCCAGATACTGATCCACTTTTCCCGACACAGAAATTGCATCACCCTGTTTGAGACGATTGGTCAGCCAGGGCTGGTTGAAAAATGACAGGCGCAAGCCGGCAGTGCCGTCGCTGATAATCGCTTCGATGATCGAGGCCTTGCCGCCGCGGATCGGACGGGAATGCACGCTCTGAATGGTGCCGATCACCGTCACCTGCTCGCCGTAGAATAAATCCTTGATCGGTTTGAGCTGCGAGTAATCGTCATAGCGGCGCGGATAGTAATAAAGCATGTCGCCGAGCGTTTGCAT
>DASTJG010000346.1:0-2734 GCA_035716785.1 Anaerolineales bacterium | reverse complement strand
AATGTCTGCTCGTGTCCGCGGCCGACTCGGCGGGCAAGGAACAGGGAAGTCCGTTCGTGGCGCTGGATATGGTGGGCGCAGGCGAAGGTGAATTGGTCATGATTGCAGAAGGCAGTTCGGCGCGTGTCGCAGCCGGGGATGACAACCGCCCGGTGGACGCAGTGATTGTGGCGATCCTCGACTCCCTGCAGCACAACGGCAAGATCACGTACAGAAAAAGCTAATCAGGAGACAGGTGCTATGGCTCAAGATACAGTGGAAGTAATTGGAATTCAGGCGTTGGGAATGATCGAAACTCGCGGACTGGTGGCAAGCATCGAAGCCGCCGACGCGATGGTGAAAGCCGCAAACGTAACCCTGCTTGCAAAGCGGAAGATCGGCGGCGGCTATGTGACGGTGATGGTGCGCGGCTATGTGGGCGCAGTCAAGACCGCGCTGGCCGCGGGACGTGAAGCTGCGGGACGTGTTGGCGATGTGGTTTCTGTCCGGCTCATTCCCGGTCCGCACATGGAACTCGAATCGGTATTGCCGTCAGCGGCAAAGTAAAGGCGGCCGGAGATGAGTGAGCCGGCCAAGATGACGGTCGCGCGACTGCAGCGCAAAAAACGCAGCGGCGAGAAGATCACGCTGCTGACCGCCTATGACTTCCCCATGGCGAAGTTCATTAATGACGCTGGAGTGGATATGGTGCTGGTCAGTGACGCCGTCGGCACGGTGGGGCTGGGCCGTCCCGAAGCGGTCTCGGTCAGTGTGGACGAGATGATCTATCACACCCAGGCAGTCGCGCGTGGAGCGAGCCGCGCCCTGGTAGTGACGACGATGCCCTTTGGGTCGTACGAGACCGTGGAGCAGGCGGTTGCCACCGGCGTACGCCTGATGAAGGAAGGACACGCCGATGCAGTCCACATGGAAGCCACTGCTGCCGATGCGCCTAAATTGAAAGCGTTGGGACATGCGGGCGTGCCGGTGATGGGTCACCTGGGAATCACCAAGCAGAAAATCGTCCGCACGGGAACGATCCAAATCCAGGGTCGGACGGCTGCCAGCGCAGCCTCTGCCGTGGCTGACGCTGTGGCGCTGGCCAATGCAGGCGCCTTCGCTTTGATCCTGGAATGTATCCCGGACCGCCTCGGGCAGATCATCACCCGCAGCCTGGAAATTCCAACCATCGGCATCGGCGCCGGACCAGACTGTGATGGTCAGGCACTGGTCACACAAGACATGCTGGGGATGTTCAAGGAAATGTCACCGCGCTTCCTCAAAGTGTATTTGGACCTGACACAGATCATTGTGACCGCACTGACGCAATTTCGGACGGATGTTGAAAAGGGGCAATTCCCGGCTGCGGAACACTGTTACGCAATCGATGATGAAGAACTGGGCAAGTTGCTGACCCAGTTGCGAAATAAAGCAACCCAATAATCACCAAAGAAGGAGGTACGAATATGGCTGAGTCTCTAAAAGGAAAAGTAGCAGTCATCACGGGAGTTGGTTCCGGGTTCGGAAAAGCCACCGCGGAACTATTCGCCCAGGCCGATCAGGTGAACCTGATCCTGATCGACTACAACGCGCAAGCCCTCGAGTCCACCGCCGCTAACTGCAGAACGTCCGGATCGAAAGTCATTGCCCTGGCGTGTGACGTGACCAAGCTCGAGACCTTTGAGCGCGCCCTCAAGGAAGCGCTCGATAACTTCGGCAGGGTTGATTTTCTGATCAATTACGCGGGCGGCGCCCTCAAGGTGGCTCCGATCGAAGAGATGGATGACGCGATCAACCGCCGCATTATCGACCTGAACCTTACCAGCACCATCATGAGCTGCCGCACTTTTACTCCGCAGTTCAAGAAGCAGGGGTTCGGGAAGATCATCAACGTCTCCAGCGCTTGTGACCGTCGTTCGTGGCCGGGGTGGTCGGTGTATTCTGCAGCCAAAGCCGCTGTCAATTCCTTCACCAGGTGCCTGTATACGGAATTACGTCCGCATGGCATCGCCGTGACGCTCCTTGTGCCGGGCGGATCCAATACCGGCTTTCAGGCCGCGGCAGAAAATGTCACGAAGTTCGAGTGGGACGAGGAACTGGCTGTTCGCCCTGAGCACTTCGCCGATATGGTTTATCAAACCTGTGCGCTCACAAAAGGCGGGTGTGTCCCTGAGTTGGTGTTGTACGGGCTCGCGCAGGACGTCAGCGGATACTAGCCATACATTGCGACAGTTTCGCAGACCATGTTCAGCTTGATGAAATACCTAATTGTTTCAAGGAGGTGGAGAGATCACAGAAGAAGTCTGAGAAAGTCGGTGTCGTACTGAAGCTGCCGAAAAAACGCTGACATCGGTAAGCAGGTACGACGACTCAACATAATGCCTTTTGCTCAGCGAATATCAAGGAGAAATCTACAATGAAAAAGAACGTTTTTGTTCTGTTGACTGTGCTGGTGCTCACCGGACTCATTTTGTCTGCTTGTGGCACTCCAGCTGCGCCAGCTACGTCAGCTCCGGCCACGAAAGCCCCTGAGACCAAGCCGCTGAAGATTGCGTTCTTCGTGTCTGATCTCAGCAATGTATTCCATCAGGCGCAGGCCACCGAAGCCCAGAAATATGCCAAGGAAAAATACGGCGCGGAAGTGTTCATCTTCGATGGCAAGTCGGATGGCGCAGTCATGACCCAGAACGTGGACCAGATCCTGGCCCAGGGCATGGATGCCGCAACCCTCCACATTTGGGACTATGAAGCTGTG
>DASTJG010000345.1:0-6149 GCA_035716785.1 Anaerolineales bacterium | reverse complement strand
CTGCAGATCGAGCCATTCCAGCGCACCGGCTGTCCGCCTGGCGAGCAGATCGATGTCAAAGCGCAAGTGGTGTGTGCGCAGATCGATCTCCTCCTCATAGGTGGTGAGCAGGTCAAAGAGCAGGGTAGCGAACCCGCCCTCCTGCAAGGTCTGCGCGACGAATTGATTGCGCGGGCTGTGGCGGCTGCTGCCACTTCCATGTACAAACATCACCAGTCCCTGCGGGTCTTCCGGGACGCTCACGATTCCCTCCAGGCGAACACCCGTACTTAAAATTTGAACGTATCGATCCTCGGTATTTGTTTTATTCATAGGGCCTCTTCTGATCCTAAAATGATCTATCATGTAACAACTGCCGGGTCGCTTCTTCAAGAAGTGCGCGCACTTCCTCATCGGTGGTTTGGCTGAAATCCTCATACCAACGGCTGACGCCAAGGAAAGGTTCAGGCGTCAGGGTGCAAACGATCTCGTCCACTTCAAACGCGAGCGCGTCGCATGTTTCCTGCGCGGCGACAGGCACGGCGATCACGATCCGGGCAGGGTGCTGCGTCCGCATTCCAGCCACGGCGGCGCGCATACTGGCTCCTGTAGCCAGTCCGTCATCGATCAGGATGACCGTTCTGTCGTGGATGTCGGGCGCAGGACGGTCGCCGCGGTAGCTCTGTTCACGACGCCGTAATTCCTGCAATTCCTGTTGGGCAATGTGTTTGATCATCTCTTCCGGGATGTTGAGTATATGGACGATATCTTCATTCAGTACTTGTACCCCTCCCGAGGCGATCGCACCGATAGCCAATTCCTCCTGCTCCGGCAGTCCAAGCTTCCGAACGAGAAAGATATCCAGTGGCGCGCTGAGTGCCAGCGCCACTTCATAGGCGACCGGGACACCGCCGCGCGGCAAGGCAAGTACGATCACATCTGAGCGACCGGCATACGCTGATAATGCTCGGGCGAGTATTCTGCCTGCATCTCTTCGGTCACTAAATCCTGCCATCTTTCCTTCTTTCTTTCATTGCGGATGGTTTCCCCACCATATTTATTATACGTCCGAGCGACCCCTTTGCTTCAAGGATTTTCCCCAATAATATAACCCAGGCTTTTGATTGGCGGGATGAGGAAATCTCCCCAAGGCAGTAGGGTTTCTCCTAACAAGGGATAAAAACAAAAACCCGCCTCGCGCGAGACGGGATACTGGTTCCGTTACGGGATTATTTTCTGCGCCGCGGTGCGAGTCGGTTCCGGCTGTGGTGAGTCGGTGTGGGCGCGGGGCGCGGAGGACGATTCCCCTCCGGGCGGCCGCGACCCTGCGTGGGCGGCGCGGGGACCTGGTAATCGAAATCGGGGAGAGTCTCTCGTTTCAGAGGTCCCATGATGCGTTCGAGAGACCTGATCATATCGTTGTCTTCCGGCGTGACCAGCGTGAACGCGTCGCCGGTGCGCTGGGCGCGGCCTGTGCGTCCGATGCGATGAATATACGCGTCGGCGGTGTCAGGCATGTCAAAGTTGATGACGTGCGAGATGCTCTCCACATCGAGCCCGCGCGCCGCGATATCGGTGGCGACCATGATCTGGAAGTGCCCGGTCTTGAAGCCTCGCAGCGCGCTCTCGCGTTGCGGCTGTGTGCGGTTGCTGTGCAGGCTCGTGACGCGGAACCCGGCGTGCGCGATCTGGCGCGCCAGCTTCTCGGCGCGATGCTTGGTGCGTGTGAAGACCAGCACCGACTCCGTCGCGGTCTGTTTGAGCAGCTTCAATAGCAATGCGGATTTCAAATGTTGAGGCACTGGATACAGCGCGTGCGTGACGGTATGTGCAGGGCGGCTGAGTCCCATGGTGATGCGCTGCGGATCTTTCAGGGATTGTGCAGCGAGCTGTTCGACCTCCGCCGGAAATGTCGCGGAAAATAACATGGTCTGCCGCTGGGCAGGCACAGCTTTGATAATGCGGCGCAGGTCGGGCAGGAAGCCCATGTCGAACATGCGGTCGGCTTCGTCGATCACCAGGATCTCGATGCGCTCCAGCTTCGCATACCGCTGCTGGACGAGATCGAGCAAGCGGCCCGGCGTTGCCACCAGGATGTCCACACCCTCTTTCAACGCTTTGATCTGGCGGCTTGCGGTGACACCTCCGTAGAGGGTCGCGCTGCGAAGCTTGGTCCCGGCCGAGAGCGCGCGCACCACCTGATGGATCTGTTCGGCAAGTTCGCGCGTCGGCGTGACGATGAGCGCGCGCGGCATGCTGCGTGGGCCATCGAGAAGCTTGTCGAGAATGGGCAGGACGAATGCGGCGGTCTTGCCTGTGCCGGTCTGGGCGGTGCCAATAATGTCGCGTCCGCGCAATGCCGCGGGAATAGCCGCCTCCTGAATGGGAGTCGCGGTTTCATAACCCGCATATTTGATTCCCTGCATAAGGCGGGAATCCAAATTGAATTGTTCGAAGTTCAAAATCTTTCCTTGTCTTCAGAAGTCGAACGATTGTTTGAGGAATTGAGGGGGAGTACTCAAAAACGAAAACAGCGATGGACTGCTGATATATGAGTCGTTGATTGGTAAATCGGGACTCGCTAAAATGTTGTGGGGAGATTATACACTACAAATCGGCATGCCATTGTGAAATGAGCCCACGAATTTACGCTAATCGACACGAATTTCTTGTAAATTTGCCTTCACTTCGCTTCTTGTCAGCAAAATGACCGCAACCAGGATCAAAATCCCGCCCAGGATCGTGATCGGCTGCAGGCGCTCGTTGAAGATCAGACCTGCGAGCAGGACCGTGACCACCGGTTCCAGGGTGGAGAGCATGGAGGCGTTGGTGGGTCCGATCCGTTCGAGACCGGCAAGGAATGCGGTCACGGGGATCACGGTCGCGACCAGTACAATGCCAGCGATCCCAAGCCAGCCTGAACCAGTAGCAGGAAGGTGCGCGCCATTGACTGCCATCAAACCGCCAAACACCACGCCAGCCGAGGCGAATATCACAAGCGAGGATTGGATGGCTGAGACGTGTTTCATTATGTTCGTTCCCACGATGATATAGATGGAGTAGATCACCGACGACAAGATGGCAAGCAGAATGCCGGTCAATTGCCCGCCTGCCGGATCAACGGTGAGAGCTGTTCCAGCCAGGGCGAGGAGGAGGGCGACGATCTTGATCCAGGTCACTTTTTCACGCAGGACGATCACAGACAACATGAACACGCACATTGGATACAGGTACAAAAGCAATGCAACCAATCCTGCTGAGGCATATTTGATGGCGCTCAGATACGAGAATGATTGTCCCGCGTATCCAAGTGCGCCCATGCCGATCAACTGCAGGAGGATTTTCCCGCGCGGCAAAGGCTCTTTGCGCAGAAGCAGGATGAAGGTCATGGTAACAGCGGCGAAGCTGAAGCGCAGGAACAGCAGGGTGAACGTGTCCAGACCGTCTGCGTAGAGGAGTCTTCCGAAGATCGCCAGTGTTCCAAATGAAGCGGCGGATATCGCGATGAGCAGGATCCCTGTGAAGCGTTGCATAGGTTGGTATTTTGATGGGTGATGAAAAAATTATGGATTTTGGGATTATACACTTTGTAAAACAAACCCGCCTCCTACGGAGACGGGTCGATTGCTAACTGGCTACTGTCCACGGAAGGCTGATCACGTCGTGCCGCGCGATGGCTGAATCCATCCCAGATCTCTTGCGGGTAAACAATGGCATTTGTCCCCGGTAACTGCTCCATGGCAAGACCGGTGTTCAAGTTGATGCCGATTTGTTCGTACGCCTTGTACGCAAGCTGGCTGCAGTAGAAGGCTTCCTCTGTTTCTGCATTCAGGAAGTTGAGATTATAAGGCTTGCCGACCTGTGCAAGACAATATTTCGCGATCGTGCTGCGCATTTCGAATTCTTCGCCTTCGGAAAGTCCGATCCCATCGAGGGGGGAGGAAACCCCATAGAAGGTATCGAATAGCAAGCCGCGTTGGCGCGCCATGCGCTCCGTATCCCAATGACTGCCCAGGACATCGAAGGTGATCACACCGCGCGCGCCCGCTTCAGCGCAGCGTCCATCGGGACCCAGATACACCGCCACGTGATCCACATCTCCGGGCACGAGCCGGCCGATGAGACGCCAAAACTCACCCGGCAGGATATCGGGCTTGCCGTTCATCGTACAGATAACATCGCCCGTTTGCAGGGTCAGGCCTTCGATTTGATACGTGTAAACCATTTTTCTCCGTACTGAATTATACGGGGAATAAGTCAATCTGTTTCAGCAAAAATTCCCCAATTTATGGTGAAGATGTTCACGATTATTTGTGAACCAAAAAATCCATTTGGTGCGCGATGTAGACCAGCTCGCCGCGCTCGATTTGGGCACGTCGTTCAGCGAGCCAATTTTTCAGTGTGACAGTGTCCAGCTCGATGTGGGCATTTAAGGAACTTTCGAAAAAACTCAAAATAAAGTGCAGGAAGTATTTTTCATCTGCGGGATATGCTCCGTTGGTGGCATACACCACCCAGTCTGACGCACCTGCCGCAAGGATCTGCGCGTCCACGCTGCGCAGGTGTTCAAACAATTTTCTGCCGGTGTGGCTATCCCCGCCGCTGGAACGCCTATCCATTGTTGCATGATAGAGTCGTTCGATTTTTTTATCCAGTGCGCGATCAATTTCTGGTTGAAACGTGGATAAACCGTCGAAGTTGATCGTCAGCCAGGCAAGTCCTTTTGTAAGCCACAACAATTTTTCCAGACTCTCAGGCATGGGAAGCAGATCCAGAAATGCGTGAGCGATCAACAGATCGGCAGGCTTCTCATTTCTTTGAACGAAATCGAAGACATCCGCGCGTTCCAGGCTGATGCGGATGTCAAGCGTCTGGTCACAGATGTGTAGCCGATCCGGACCAAGTCGTTCCACGTTCAGGCCTGTTTCCGCTGCCCACTGCGGAATCCACTCCCGCGCGTACTTAATGTTCTCGAGCATTTCATCCACCAACACATACTCGCCCGTGCAAAGAAGATTCCATCCGATCAGGCGCTTGAGCATGGTGCCGATCCCCGCGCCGACTTCGATAATAGTGACAGGCTCAGGCGGGAAATTGGCGCGCAAGGCGTTGACCACATCCTTGTTAAGAGCGCGATTGTCTACGGTTTGCTTGGAAAGCAGATAGCGGGAAAAGGAATAGTCCATGTTTGCCTCTTTGTGGCAGTGTGTCCTTCAAGATGCTCTCCAGACTACCAGGGTTGTTCTGTCCTGTTCGCAATTGCAGATAGAAATTCGCGAATGTTGCTGGCAGTTTCCTCCCACACGGGTTGACGGAGATAACGCTGGCGAGCGTTGAGTGAGAGACGTGTCAACAGGCCGCGATCTTTCGCCAGTGATGTCAGATGCGCCGCGAGTGACTTCGCATCATCCGGCTCGATCAGGAATCCGTCAACCTCGTCGCTGATGATCTCACTTGCCGCGCCGGCCGTTGTCCCGATCGCGGGCAGTCCGAAGCACATCCCTTCGAGGTAGACAATGCCAAAGCCCTCATAGCTCGATGGGACGACCAATACATGCGCTTGTTTAAGTTTTTTCATCAGAGGTTCTTTATCAAGGGAGCCGTGAAGAAAAACGAAAGAGGAAAGATGTTTGTGCGTGATGAACTCTTGTATTTGGTTTGCATATTTCGGATCAGAAGTCAGCGAACCAACAATATCAAGGATAAATAATGAAGACTGAATGATGAGAAGCGCGTTGAGTAATGTGTGAAGTCCTTTACGCTCGATGACATTTCCCAGGAACAGGATTCGCAAGGGATTTGTCATTGCACGGCTCTTGATTTCTGCCTGCGAAGTTGGTTCGCCAAAACGATGTATCGGTGGGTAGCCAATCACGCCGGGCTTCCTGCTCTCTAATAAACGATTCACTACTCTCTCTGTCGTCTTTGAATTGAAGATAAATCCATCCACTGATTGAAGATATTTCTTCTCAACCAAGCGATAGAAAGCATTCTGCCATTTTGGCCTTAATTCCGAACAGCGCAGGTGATGGACAAGTGAAATGATGGGATAGGGATGTTTTCCCCGATTTGCAAGGATCAGCGATGGATGATTGAGTTCGTCCTGAACGAGGATGTCGTACTTTTGGAGTCCTACAGCTTGCTGTCGAGAATTCCATGAGCAAGCTCCT
>DASTJG010000344.1:0-5580 GCA_035716785.1 Anaerolineales bacterium | reverse complement strand
GCTCGATGCGGCGCGGGTCCACGACGATCATCTTCGCGCCTTTCTGCCTCACCGCTTCCTTCATTTGCAGCGCGATGATGGGATGGTTCTCGCTCGTGTTCGAACCTGTGACGATGAACACATCGTTCAGCATCACTTGGGAGGCGGTGTTGCTCATCGCCGAGGAGCCGATCGCCTGCTGGAGCGCCACCACCGATCCCGCGTGGCAGAGACGCGTGCAGTGATCCACGTTATTCGTGCGAAACAAAGCACGGTACATTTTCTGCAAAAGATAGTTGTCTTCGTTCGTGGCTTTCGCGCAGCAGTAGACCGCCATCGCATCCGAGCCGTCACGCCGGTAGATTTCCACCAGCCGGTCGGCAACGTAATCGAGAGCTTCCTCCCATGTCACTTCGCGCCACTCAGAAAGGTCGAACGCTTGCGTGCGCTCGCCTGCTTTTTGCGGAGTCTTCCGGATCAAGGGAGTCGTGACGCGCTTGGGATGGTAGACATAGTCATAGCCAAAACGGCCCTTCACGCATAAATTGCCGTGATTGACAGGCGAATCGAACGGCGACGTGACTTTGAAGATGTAATCATCCTTGACATGTAACTGTAAAGTACACCCCACCCCGCAATACGGGCAGGTGGTCGTGACAACCCGGTCAGCTTTAATCATAAGTACCTCATAAACTAACCACTGAGTCACGGAGACACAGAGAATGTTTCTTTAAGAATCCACCAATCTTCGCTAATCTTCACGAATAAGTTTTTAAATTAGCGCACATTCGCGAGGATTAGTGGACAAAGGCTCTGTGTCTCGGTGGTTAACTCTTTCGACGTTTCCTTCCGGTATTCAGCACACTGATCTCCTGCGGGCTCATGCCTTGTTCCAGTAAATACTCACGTTTCGGCTTCAACGCGCCGGTGGGACAGACGCCCACACACTGCCCGCACAGCACGCAGGTCGTTTCGGGAATGGCTTTATCGAAGAACGTGCTGATCTGCGTCTCATAACCGCGACCTTCGAAGTTGATCGCGTAGGTGTATTGTGCATCGTCCGCACAGACCTGCACACAGCGCCAGCACAATAGGCACTTGGAGTAGTCACGGACATACATCGGGTTATCGTCTTTGATCGGGACTTCGCGCCGCTCGGCGTTGGGGAAGCGCTCGGGGGCCGCATCGTATTCCGCCATCATCGCCAAGATTTCGGGCGCATCGGATAGATCCAGCGTGGACGCCAGCATCTCCAGGATCGTCTTGCGGGCGCGGATCACCTTCTCGCTGCGCGTCTGGACCTTCATCCCCTGTGTGGCTTCGACAATACACGCCGGCTGGAGCACTCGCATCCCATCCACTTCGACAACACAGATCCGACATAAGGCATTCGCCGTGGTCGCGTCATGGAAGCAGATCGTGGGAATATCCCCCCCGTTTTCCCGCGCCACCTCGAGCAGGGTCTTGCCCTGCTCCGCAGTGACTTCCTGTCCATCAATCGTTAATGTGATTGTCATAATTACCTTATAAAGGGTTCTACCTTTGATCGTTGCGAAACATTTCCGGCCACAACTTCATCGCCGATAATACCGCACTTGCAGCAGTCTGGCCTAACCCGCACAGGGACGCATCTGTCATCGTCCAGCCGACGTCCTGCAGGCGGAGCAGGTCGCCTTCGAGAATATCTCCCGCCGCGATGCGGTCCAGGATCTCCTTCTGGCGCTGCGTGCCTATCTGGCACGGATAGCACTTGCCGCACGATTCGTGGGCGAAGAAGTGACCCAGTCGTTTCAAGACATCGCGCAGATCGCGCGTTTCATCGAAGACCATTACAACGCCCGAGCCAAGAGGCAGGCCCGCGGCGCGCAAGTCTTCGAAGGTCATTCGAACGTCCAGGTGTTCAGAGGTCGCGAAGGCGCCCGCTGCGCCGCCAAAGAGGACTGCCTGCAATCTTTTTCCATTCACCCTGAGCGCAGCCGAAGGGCCGCCCGCCATCTCGAGCAGATCGCGCAGCGTCACGCCGAACGGGACTTCATACAATCCCGGCTGGGTCACATCACCTGAGACGCAGAACAACTTGGGGCCTGGTGACTTGTCCGTGCCCATCCTGCGGTACTCCCCCGCACCCTGCGAGATGATCAACGGGATATTGCAAAGAGTCTCCACGTTGTTGATGACCGTCGGCTTGCCAAACAAGCCATAGGTCGTAGGGAAAGGCGGCTTCACGCGCGGGAAACCGCGCTTTCCCTCGACGGACTCAAACAGCGCGGTCTCCTCGCCACAAATATAGGCTCCAGCGCCGACGCGAAGTTCGATATCAAAAGAAAAATCAGAGCCCAGGATGTTCTCGCCGAGCAGGTTGGCTTGCCGGGCTTCGTTCAGGGACTGCTCGAGAACCGGCAGGATGTAGGGATATTCGCCGCGGACATAGAAATATCCCTTGTCCGCGCCAATCGCATAACCTGCGATCAGCATCCCTTCGATGGTGCGATGCGGATCGTCCAGCAAAAGGATGCGATCCTTGAACGTTCCGGGTTCCGACTCGTCTGTGTTGCCAACAACGTACTTCTGATCTGCCTGTGCTTTGGCTGCACCTTCCCACTTGATGCCGGTCGGGAACGCTGCTCCGCCACGTCCGACGAGTCCACTGGCTTTGATCTCGCTCACGATCTCTTCAGGCTTCATCCCCAGCGCTTTCGTCAGCGCGGGATAGTTCCCGTATTGTGCAAGAGAGGTCGTACCGTTCCCGCAGTTGGCGGTCAATAAACGGATTGGACCATAGACCATGGATGATGGACGATCGCTTTCTGTGGAACCGTTCCCGATCGTCCATCGTCGGTCGTCCGTCGTCCATACCGCCGGCGCATGTTCACAAAGCCCCAGGCAGGGACTCGCCTCGATGGTCAGGGACAGGTCGCGGGTCGTCTGACCGGGTTCCAGTCCATGCTGAGAACAGAGACGATGCAAAATCCCGTCCGCATCTTTCAGCGCGCAGGCCTGATCGGTACAGACTCGCACGATCCTTTTGCCAACCGGTTCGTTGTAAAAGAGGGAATAGAACTCGATGACGCCATGCACATCCGCCAGAGGCACCCGCAGGGACCGGGCAATTTCCGCTGCAACCGGTTCGGAGATCCAGCCATAAATTTTTTGAGCCGCATGCAGGGCAGGCAAAAGCCCCGAGCGGCCCAACGGAATATACGACTCAATTGCAGGCATAAGCAGTGCAAGGTCTATTTCGGACATACTCTCTCCGGGAAGAAGTATAGACCCAAACTGAGGGGAGGGCAAGTCAATTCGCTTACTACAGAGACATGGTCCCTTGAAAGGAGTAATAAAGACACAGACCAATAAAAAGACTCTGTGACTCCGTGGTTAGCTACACACTCAAATTTGCGGTGGGCAAATAGCGGGGCTGCCTGCGGAACTGCGTCGCCTGCTCGAATGCATACGCAAACTTGATCAGCTCCGGCTCCTGCCAGGCCTGTCCAAAGAAGGAAATGCCAACGGGCAAACCAAAGATATACCCGGCGGGCACCGTGATGTGCGGATACCCCGCCACCGCGGCCGGCGACGTGCTTTCCATATCCCAGTTATCCGAGTCCCCATCGACCAGGTCGATCAACCAGGCGGGGCCGCCTGTGGGCACAATGAGGGCGTCGAGCTTATGCTTGCGCATCGCTGCATCGATACCATCCTTGCGTGTGAGACGCAGGTTCTTCGCCAGGGCATCACGATACTTTTTATCCCGCAATGATTTCGTTTCCTGGGCAGTGAGCATATGTTCCTGCCCAAAGTAAGACATTACCTTGTGACTATTCTCTTCATTGAATTTGATGACATCTTCCAGAGAGTGAACCTGCGCGTTCTCATCCAGGGATTTGAGATACTTGTTCAAATCCGCTTTGAATTCGTAATGCAGTACTTCCAGTTCGGTCTTGCTGAACTTGTCGAAGTTGGGGATATCGGCAGGGTCGACGATCACCGCGCCCAGGTGCTTCATGGCTTCGATGCAGGTCTCAAAGATCTTGATGATCTTTGGATTCGTACCGGCCATATTCCGGGCGACACCGATCCGCGCACCTTTTAATCCATCGCGATCCAGGAACTTTGTGTAATTGGATGCACCCCGCTTCTTGCTGCCCTTCGTGGCTGGATCCTGTCCATCGGCTCCCGTCATTGCCCCGAGCAGGATCGCCGCGTCGGCAACCGTGCGCGCCATGGGTCCGGCGGTATCCTGACTGTGCGCGATCGGGATGATCCCGCTGCGGCTCAGCAGACCGAGCGTTGGCTTGATCCCCACGATGCCGTTCGTCTGCGCAGGGCAAATGATCGAGCCATCAGTTTCCGTACCCACCGCCGCCGCGCACAGGTTCGCCGCAACCGCCGCGCCCGATCCCGACGACGAGCCGCAGGCCGTGCGATCGAGGGCGTAGGGGTTGCGCGTCAACCCACCGCGCGACGACCAGCCGCTCACCGAACGTTTGCCGCGAAAATTCGCCCACTCGCTCAGGTTGGTCTTGCCGAGGATCAATGCGCCTGCCTTGCGTAACTGCCTGACGATGAAGGCATCCTTTGCCGCGATGTGTCCCTCCAGCGCGAGCGACCCGGAGGTGGTCTGCATCCGGTCGTGCGTATCGACATTGTCCTTGATCAGGATTGGGACCCCGTGCAGCGCCCCGCGCGTCTTCCCGGCTTTGCGTTCTTCGTCGAGCGTATCCGCAATTTCGAGTGCATCGGGGTTTAACTCGATCACTGAATTGAGGTAGGGACCGTTCTTGTCTATCTCAGAAATGCGTTGCAGGTACAACTCGGCAAGCCGACGAGTCGTCAACTCGCCAGATTCCATCTTCTCCTGAAGTTCAGTGATCGTCCATTCCGGAATGATCATCCCGCTTGCTCCTTTGACATAATCGTGGATACGGACGGGCTTACCCCGCTCGCTCCTTGGTAAAAAATTGTTGACACGAGCGGGGTCACCCCGCTTGCTTCTTTTGAAATTGTTGAGGCAAGCGGGGTCACCGTCCGCCGCCTGTGATGTAACGCTCCAGTTGAGAAAGCATCATTTGCTGCACTTCAATAACTTCCTTGAGCACATCCCGCATGGAAAGCAGTCCCACCAGCTCCCCGCCATCATAAACAGGCAAATGACGGATACTTCTATCGATCATCAGCGACATGCACTCTTCCAGGGGCTGGCTGCAATCCACGGTGATCACATCGCCTGTCATAATCTCACTGATTTTCGTAGTTTTTGCGTCCCTGCCCAGCAGCTCCACTTTGCGGATGCAATCACGCTCGGAAACAATTCCTGCCAACCTGCTTTCTTCCATCACCAGTAATGCCCCAATATTGTGCTTCGCCATCATTTTCAAGGCGTCCAGAACGGTCGCCGCCGGTGCAATCGTGAAGACCTCGTTCCCCTTGTTACGGATCATATCTCGAACGGTTGCCATGGCTGCTCTCCTTACAATAAAAAGTGGACAAAGTATAGACTCAAATCCCTTCCCTGACAAGCGTAGCGTGTCACGGAGCGGCAATATAGGCAAATTTGCCGCGTATTTGACTCACATCTTGCCTGGTTGAGCCGGGGCAACATTT
>DASTJG010000343.1:0-2936 GCA_035716785.1 Anaerolineales bacterium | reverse complement strand
TGAGATGTTGTAGCTCGATGAATTGTCCCAGCCCACGATGACGGTCATGTTCGGGATGCCGCGTCGGGCCGATTCGCGCAGCAGGTAACGGTCCATGCGCCAGCCGGGTGTCGAAGCGATGACCATGTCAGGTTGGTATTTGTCAAAGAGGTCGGTGTACAGCCCAGGGTCAGGCGTGAAGCGGTTCTGCATCCGCACCAAAAGTTTACGTGCCCAGGAAAAGTTCCGCAGCAGCAGAATCATCAGCGCGGACGGAATCCAAATGCCCAAACGAAATTTCCAGCCATTCTCCGCCCAGACTTCCCGGATGTGGCTGTCCATGGCTTCTGTGTTGATACGGCGTGAGCCGCCGACGCGACGCAGGTAGGCCAGCAGCCACTGAAGGCGTGGTTGAACTTTTTTTGCATAGTCGTTGGCTTGCTTTAAGCGTAAGCCTTCAAAGCTGAGACCGGGACGAGTGAAACGTGCAGCGATCTTTTCTTTGGTCTCGTCATCGGTGAGGACAACGATCTCAACTCCCGCAGCGAGCAGCGTCGGCACGACGTCGCTTTGCAGGAAGTAAATGATCGCCATGCCATGGTCGGCGGAGATGAAGATACGTTGGGCCATCGGGGGCAATTCTATCAGGGAATGGGTGTCGAAATAAAACCTACCCACCCGACGTCTATTATGTATGTCCGATGTACAGCCGCGTTCCCGCACCTTGTTCCGAAGCGACTTGATGCATGTCTTCAACTATCGCTGCACTGGGCACGACGACAGGGGCGAAATCCCACAGGGCTTTGAAATCGTCCTGCCGCGGGCAGGAGCGTATCAGCGGCGGGATGCGCATGGCACGTTTCTTGCCGACCCGAATCACATCCTGTTCTACAACATGGGTGAGCCATACGATATAACCCATCTCATCAAGGGTGAAGATACATCCACAGTCTTTATCATCGCACCTTCCCTGTTGATGGAAATGATGAAGACGTACAACCCTGAAATCGAGAACAATCCACAGAGACTATTCCAAAGCAGCCACATCATCTTCAATTCTTACCTGCAAATCCTGCAATATAAGCTTTTGCGCGCAGACAGACGGTCACTCGACACACTCGCCGTTGAGGAGGAAATCGTCACCCTAATGAGCGAAATCCTGCACGCCTCTCATCGTGGGCGCACGTATAACCAAAAGACATCAGGCAATACTGCCCGTGCCCATGCTGAACAAACACATCAGGTAAAGACCTTCCTCAATACGCATGTCCAGTCACCGTTGCAACTCGAACATATTTCGTCCGCAGTGCATGTTTCGCCGTACCATCTCTGCCGCATCTTCAAGCAGAATATGGGCATGACCCTGCATCAGTACGTCAAACGCCTGCGCCTCTTCAACGCCGCTGAGCGCATGCTCGAACATCCCGCCGTGCGCCTTGACCTGCTCGCCCTCGAATACGGATTTTCCAATCACGGAAATTTTTCCGCCGCCTTCCGCCAGACCTTCGGCATCAAACCCTCCGAACTGCGCGGCGCGCAACTCCGTCAGATGAGCAAGAATTTAAAAGCCTGATCTGACCTTCTCCACTATCATCACAATTGAATATTGAATAGAAAGCATCGCCTCAAAGGAAGGTCAGTATGCAATTTAATCGTATATATGAGGAACTTGCACAAAATATAGAGATTATCCGTTCTTTAACTGCAGGCATCTCGCAGGAAGAAGCGACTTTCAAGCCAACTCCAGAGTCATGGTCCATTTTAGAAGTTTTATGCCATCTTCACGACCTGGAATGTGAGGATTTTCGCCCTCGCCTGGATGAGCTCTTACACAGGCCTCCGGAGAAATGGGCAGTCATTAATCCCAAAAGCTGGGTCGAAGTGCGAAAGTACAATGATCGCAATTTTGACGAAATGCGGAATGCTTTCATTGCAGAACGGTGTAAGTCATTGGAGTGGCTTCAGACTCTAACATCTCCCAATTGGGAAGCGGAATACAGCGACGATGGTGGGGCTATGCAGGCGGGCCATCTATTTGTGTCATGGGCAGCCCACGACAATTTACACATTCGCCAATTGGTGGAGTTAAGACGCGCCAGAATCGTCCTCCTTGCCATGCCATATGAAGTGACGTACGCCGGTAAATGGTGAACATGTGAAACACTACAAAATGCAATGGTGCCTGGGAACATGTTCTTGAAAAATAAGCGGAGTACTTTCCCATGGCAATTTCGTCCAATGAGCAGGAGTTTGAAAGCCTGATCAAACCTTCTCTACCATCATCATCGAGTAAACATATTGGAGATTCTATGAAACTTAAACACTGGATCGTCTTCATCCTGCTTGGCTTGATCTGGAGTACATCCTTTTTGTGGATCAAGATCGGCGTGCAGGAAATCGGACCGATGGCACTGACGTCCTTTCGCATGTTATTCGGCGCGTTGACCGCCGTTGCGATCACTGTTTACCAAAAGGCACCATGGCCTCGCGATCTGAAAACATGGATCAAGTTTGCGATTCTCGGACCCGTCAACCTTGCCATTCCCATCTTCCTTATATCCTGGGGCGAAAAGACAATCGATTCGGCGATTGCGTCCATTCTCAATGCGACCGTCCCATTATTCACGATCATCATTGCACACCTCTGGCTGACCGATGACAAAATCACCTTGCAAAAGGCGCTTGGTTTGTTAGTCGGCTTTGGAGGTGTAGTTGTGCTTCTAAGCAGGGATCTAGTATTGAGCGCACACAGTTCCGTGTTAGGGCAGGGAGCCGTCATTCTTGGCGCAGTCTTTTATGCAGTTGCCACTGTTTTCGCACGCAAATATACGCAACATGTAACGGGTCCAGCCCGCGGTGCGGCGCCGTTGGTCACCGCTACGATCTTCATGTGGGTTGTTGCACCAATCTTCGAAAAGCCTTTCACGTTCCCCGCGTTGCCGATCACCTGGATTGCC
>DASTJG010000342.1:0-6301 GCA_035716785.1 Anaerolineales bacterium | reverse complement strand
CGCCAGCAGCGGATACTGTTTGCCATCGAGCATGTTGTACAGGTAGGGGGTTTCGAACATCGGGACGCGGGCATTATCTTGCTGGGCAATCGCCATCGCGTTGTTGCAGTTGGACGAGTACGGGTTCCAACAGACCACCGGTCCCCACTGTTGCCCGTTGAAGTACAGGGTCTCTTCGCGCGGCAGGGCATTCGGGTCGGAGGCTTCGGTTGCCACTTCCGTGGGCGCCTCGGTGGCGGCTTCAGTCGCTACGGGAGCTTCCGTTTCCGCTGCCTGGGTCGCGGCGGGGGTCCCGCCTCCACAGGCTGTCAGCACCATCATTCCGATGATCAATAGCGACAGAATGGACAAAAGTTTCTTCATGGTGAAATTTCTCCTCTACGTAGGATTTTGATTAGAAACAGTTGAAATGTTGAATCAAAAAATATCGGTGAGACACTCACCTCCTTTCGAATACAGCGTTCATGTGTGACACCCACATGAACGGCGAAAAATAATTTCGGTGGGAAGAACAACCGCTTCATTCGAGGACTGATTTTCCAGGATGGCAAACAGCTTTTCTGCGGCGATTCTTCCGACTGCTTCGGTGGGAGCCCGAACAGTGGTCAGCGCTGGGTTCAAAAAAGGCGAGACGCTCAGGTCATCAAATCCCACGACGGCTACATCATCCGGGACCTTATATCCATATTTGTGTAAGGCTTTTAGAACGCCAACCGCGGCATCATCATCCCCTGTAAAAACAGCATCGAACGCGACATGCTTTTCGTTGCCAAGAAAATCATTCAAGGACTGATAAGCTATGTCGCGTTCGAAACCTCCATGCAAAACCAGATTTTCATCGAACGGGATGTCATTAGCTGCTAATGCAGATCTGTAGCCCGCTTCGCGCCGCATGGAATCCTCCTGGTGAACGGGTCCCCGCATATACAAAATACGGCGTTTCCCGTGTACCTGAATAAGATGTTCCACCAGTTTGTGTGTAATCTCTACATTTTCAACTGTAATACTGGGAATATTCAAAGAAGGGGGACAGGTGCGATACAGCAGCACCATTGGAAAGCCGTTTGCATTCAAATTCGACAGATCTTCATCTGTGAGACCATCTGCAAAAACCAACAACCCATCTGTATTATGCGGACCTATGGGTGGAGGCATGGCACTGCGGCCGTTTGCGTGATAGGTGGCAACGATCAAGTTATACTCTTTTGTACGGACAACCGTCTCAATGCCATTTAGAAGCGGAACAAAGAAATCGTTATGCAAATTTCTGAGGAGTATGCCAACTACATGTGTTTTTCGGGACGCCAGATGTCGAGCTGCAGCGTGTGGCACATATCTCAGGTCGCTCATTACTTGATGCAAGCGGTCTGCAACCTCTGCGGAAACCGGCGCATTTCGATTGATGTATCGGCTTACGGTGGCCACCGAGACACCTGCCTGTCGGGCCACATCGCGAATTGTTACGGAGGAGGAACGCCGAGTCATGATTTTTATGTAAACGGTTACAGTAACCGTTTACATTATTTCACAACTCATTTCGCTAGTCAAGCAACGCTTTTCTTAAAAAATCCTGAAATCCACCTTAGTCAGTAGAAATGCCGCCTTTATTGAACAATATGCGGTGTCAGGGACCGTACGGGAAGCATAATATGACTGGACAAGTGCGTTATTTCAATAAATTCCATCTTGTAGGGGCAAATATCCCCATTTCAGCCTGAATTATTTGTCAATCGGCATCTGAAGAGCATTATCACAGGTTAGGTGTGGGTATGGAAACAACGCAAATTGACAGAAAGGCAACTATTACAAATTGTCGGTCCATTGCTGTTATCAGGAACTTTCCTATGCATCGTCCGTATGTATTTCTATACAGATTAATTAGGCGCAAGTATTCTACTTTGTCAGTGATACAATTTCGTTCAACACTAAAGCAAAGAGCGGGTAGCCATGATGAAAAAACATAATCCCGAACCGCAATCCAAAGGAGAAAACAATATGCGTTTCAATCCAGCTCAATTTCCCAAATGGTTGATCTGGCTGGTTTTGGTTATTGTCGTTGTTGCCATATTAGGCACAGTCATTCGGTCTTTTTGGTATTTTGAGGTGATCAACAATGACGAGGTGGGTATTGCTATTGAAGCTGGCCAGATTCAGGGAATCAAACAGCCAGGCATCGCTTACGACATTGGTTTGTTTGTTGAATTGGTCAAGGTCAAAACCAGTGCCGTGGCAATCACGGTCGATGACCCCGAGTTGATTACATCCGATAAACAGCGCATCGGACTTCAAGTGACGGCGGATGTCTTCCGCCCGCGCGAAACCGACCTGGTGACCTCAAACTATGCCCGTTACCGCGGTATTTACACGGATGATGGATCCCTGCAACAGCGCATGACTGCATTCACGCTCCAGGCGATGAAGGTGTGCGTGGGCGATAAAAAATTCGATGAGGCGGTCATTGGGTCCGGGCGTGATGAATTGCGTGCTTGTATCGATGATGAGCTAAGTGGTCTGGCGGAACCGCTTGGACTCGAAGTTCGGAATGTGGCTGTCCCGCAAGTAACGATTTTGCCAGAGGTGCAGGCAGCGCTCGATGCCATTGTTCAAAGCCGGCTTGCCACCGAAAAGGCAAAGCAGGATGTGGAAAAGGCAAAGCAGGAGTCTCTTGCTTCCCAGGCGGTGGAAGAAGGAAGAATTCGGGTGGAACAATCCAAACTTCAGGAGGAAGCACGCCAACAGGTAACGCTTCAGGAGTTAAAGCAGCAGCAGCTGGAGGCACAATTGGCGGTTATTGAGCAGGAAACGATCAATGCACAGTCACAACTGGAATTAACCAAGATTCAGCAACAGGTGGCGGACGAGCAGGCCAAAGTGGACATTGCCAAGGAACTTGCCTTAGCGCAGCTCTATGCTGAAAATCCCGCTTATGTTGCCTTGCAGATCGCGCTAGCCAATGCTCAGTCGATCAAGGATACGGACAAAATGATCTTTACACCTGAAGGTGTATTTCCGAATCTGATTTTCAACAATGGTGCAGTTCCAAGTTTTGATATCAATAAATAATCTGATTAGTCAAAGGTATTAAAGCGTCAGTGCGGCAGTTCATGCCGCACTGTTTTTTATTTACTCGGGTTTAACTTTTATGATCCAGGTATTTAAGTCCGGAACCAGTGTTGAATAGCACGATCCGTTCTTCAGGATGTACCCAGCCCTGTTTGACAAGCTCCTTCAGCGCAGCCAGTGTTGCCGCACCTTCGGGAGCGGCAAAGATGCCTTCCATCTCAGCCAGTTGTTTTTGTGATTCGATGATGGCTTCATCGCTCACTGCAATGGCTGTGCCTTCACTATCATAAATGTCCTGAAGAATAAGGTGGTCTGCAAAACTCTTTGGAACGCGCAAGCCTGAAGCAAGCGTTTGAGCATTGATCCAAAAATCACAGAACATCGCGTTTTTCTCGAAGGCTTTCACAACCGGGGCACAACCCTCCGCCTGCACAGAGACCATACGTGGTCGTTTTCTGTTTTCAAGCCATCCCAGTGTTTCGAGTTCTGCAAAAGCCTTCCACATCCCAACCAGGCCTGTGCCGCCGCCCGTGGGATAGATGATGACATCGGGCAGCGTCCAATCAAACGCCTCTGCCAGCTCATATCCCATCACTTTTTTCCCCTCGACCCGGTACGGTTCCTTGAATGTGGAAACGTCGAACCAGCCTTCGGCGCGTGCTTTTTCGCCAGCCATACCGGCGGCATCGCTGATCAGTCCGTCCACCAGGACTACTTCTGCACCTGCCATGCGACTCTCCTCGATGTTGGCGTGAGGCGTATCTTTCGGCATGAAAATGTGAGCTTTTATGCCCGCGCGCGCCGCATATGCCGCCATGGCTCCCCCGGCGTTCCCGGCTGTGGGGATGATCACTTTTTCGACCCCCAACTCTTTGGCTTTCGAAACAGCCGCGGCTAACCCGCGGGCTTTGAATGAGCCGGTTGGGTTGCTGCTTTCATCCTTCACATAAAGATTGGAAAGCCCGAGCACGTTTTCCATGCGCGGCAGGGAAAGCAAGGGCGTATCTCCCTCACCCAGAAAGATTTGGTTCTTCGGATCGAGAATGGGGAGCAATTCGTGCCAGCGCCACATGCCCTTCTTCCGGCGCGTAATCTCATCCCGGTCAACTTTTAGACGCACCTGGTCCAAATCATAAACCGATAAAAATGGTGACTGACATACCGGGCAAAAAGTATGAACCTCGCTATGAGAATACTGTTTGCCGCAGCCAGAACATTCCAGATAAGAGAGGTAGGATGAACTCATTGATGTAGGAGTTGGAGTAACCGTTATTAAATGTCGCAGAGAATTCTTTGTAGTTTTCACTTTTTAGATTTTTCACAGTAATTCTTATGGCATGGGGACAAATGCTTCCACACGTGCCCACAACTCGCGAATGTTAATAGGCTTCGACATGTATACATCACAGCCGGCATCCAATGCCTTTTCGGCATCTCCCTTCAGCGCGTTGGCTGTGATGGCAATGATGGGAGTACGAGTCAGCTCGATCTTTGAACTGTGTCGCAGGCGCCGCGCAACTTCATAGCCATCGATATCCGGCAGATTGATATCCAACAGGATCAAGTCCACATTTTCGCGCTCTGCAATCTCGAGTCCGGTTAACCCGTTTGCGGCTTGCAAAAGGTGATAACCGCGAGCCTCCAAAGCGCGTTTGACAAGCATCATGTTATCGGGATTGTCTTCGACATAAAGAATATTGTTGCCCATAGAGTTGCCTCTTTACTCCATACTTTTCTCTTCAATAACCTGCACTACCTCATCCACAAACCTGCGTGGCGGCAGCGATCCTTTTTGATATACAGCTTCAATATGACCGTTCAATCGTTTTCGCTCCTCCGGTGTAATGTCTTTCGCACTGACCACAACCACGGGAATATCTTTGGTACGCGGATCAAGCTTTAGCTCTTCCACCAGGCCGAACCCGTCAATACCGGGCATGGTCAGGTCAGTAACGATGAGATCAGGTAATTTCTGACGTGCCTGTGCCAGTCCTTCCCAGCCATCTTTGGCGTGGTAAACCCGATAAGACTTGTGTCCTTCAAGCAATCGTCTGATCAACAGGGCATCATCACTATTGTCATCCACTAGCAGGACCGAAGTCGTCTTTTCATCTAGGTTTTCCAACGCGGCCTGCAAGCCTTCGCGCGGGGCAGGGGATTGATCTTTGCTCAGGTGGACATCCACTGCCCACTGATCGCCAAGCACATGTTTTTCGACGGGGAAAGTGTGCCCTGTGCAGTTGATCGCCACCAGTTCATCCGATTTGATATCGCCATTGCGAACCAGTTTTTCGAATCCCGCGAAGGCCACCGCGGTTGCCGGTTCGACAGCCATTCCTTCGCTTTTGGCAAGACCGCGCATGGCAGAAAATGCCTCTGCATCGGTTACCGACTCCATAGCCCCACCATACTGCTGTGTCATCTTCCATAGGTAGGTGTACGCCTTGCCTGGATCACCCGTTGACAGAATGATGATGCTTGTGGTTGGGATTACCGCTTCCGCAAGATCTTTGCCGGCTTTGAAGGCAGTGACCATCGGGGCGCAGCCCTCTGCCTGGATAATTGCCAGCTTGGGAATTCTATCAATCAGTCCCATTGTTAGCAATTCCTTGAAGCCCTGATAAACACCCAGAGGACCCAGCCCGCCGCTAACCGCCTGAACATACCAGTCAGGGGCCTGCCAGCCAAGCTGCTCGACGATCTCATAGGCAATGGTCTTCATCGATTCGCGGGCGGGAATGGAAGTAGCTCCCCGGTCATATAACAGATGCCGGCGCTGGGCAAACTGGGATGCGATCTGTTTGGTCTGGTCATAGTTGCCGCTGACACGAATGACCTCCGCCCCAAACAACGCCGCTTCCCGCAATTTCTCCTGAGGAACCAGGCTGGTCATAAAGACCCAGAGCTTGATGCCGGCCCGGGCGCAGGCAGCCGCGTAGGCAACTGCCGCGTTTCCGGTCGATGCGATGACTGCCTCCCGGATTCCGTTCTCCAGCATCGCTGCGACAGCACCCGCGGCCTGGCGATCCTTGAAGGAGCTGGTGGGCCCGTAGCGCTCATCCTTGATGTAAACGGACTCAAGCCCAAGCTGGGCGGCGAAGCGCTGTGACGGCCAGAGCGGGGTGCCTCCAGCGGGATAGAGATCCAGAGAGGATGGTGCATTCAGCGGCAGGACATCCTGATACCGCCACATGTTCGATGGGCGATTTGGGAGTCCGCGCAGGATCTCGCGTTTGAA
>DASTJG010000341.1:0-4472 GCA_035716785.1 Anaerolineales bacterium | reverse complement strand
ATGTCCTCGCTCTTTGGGCTGATCGGCAGCATGATCGGCGGCGCTCTGACCGACAAGATCGGTCGCAGGCACCTGATCCTCTTCGGGCTGGTCTTCAGCGCCCTGAGCAGCCTGCTGTTCGGTCTCGCAACCGATGTGAAGATGCTTTACTTTCTGGTCACCATTGTGGGATTGCTTTCCCGGGTTTCTGCTCCCGCGCATGACGCCATGCTGGCGGATATCCTGCCCGAGGACAAGCGCCAGGAGGCGTTCGGGATCACGCGCGTGGTCTTCAACTATGCCTGGATCATCGGGACGGCTCTCGGCGGGCTGATCGCGGCGCGCTCCTTTCTGGCCTTGTTCATCGCCGACGCGGTGCTGAGCCTGACCGTTGCTGTCATCCTTTATCGCCTCCTGCCCGAAACAAAACCGGCTTCGCAGGTGGAAATAAAGCAGAGCGAATCGTTTCTCAGCACAGTGGCAGGGTATCGAGTTGTGCTGCGCGACCTGGCGTACATGGGGTTCACGCTTGCCGGAATGATCATGCTCATCGTCTATCAGCAGCAATATGGTGCTCTGGCAGTTTACCTGCGCGATGTTCATAATATCGGCTCGAAAAGTTATGGCCTGATGCTGTCCGTGACCGGGCTGGAGGTGGTGCTATTCCAGATGTGGATCAGCCGCACCATTCGCAAACACTCTCCCTTTCTGATGATGGCGACCGGCGCGCTCTTCTTCATGATTGGCTTCACTATGATCGGGTTCGTGCACGGCTTTGAGTTCTTCCTGCTGGCAGTGATCATCGCGACCATCGGTGAAATGATCTGCTTTCCCACCAACAAGGCACTGACGATCAACTTCGCGCCCGTAGAGATGCGCGGCCGCTACATGGCCATCTACGATCTTGGCTGGACACTGCCCGCCACGTTCGGACCCGCCGCGGCCGGTTTGATCCTCGATCACTACAATCCGGACCTGCTCTGGTACATCGGCGGCGTTCTGTGTGCTGTCTCAGCAATCAGCTTTTATGCTCTGCATCTCTGGCTGGGCAGGCAAAAGCGCTTTCTACCCACAACAGCAGAATCGTAATGAACAGTATGTTCGCGGTGTCTTTGATGTAGGGACACGATACATCGTGCCCAATTAATCGTCGACGGAGCGCACAATGAAAATCCTTGCTATGGAAATCGAAACAGCAGGCGTGGAACCCGAGCAATATCGGCCACATCTCAAAGCAGAAGCCACGCACGTCTGGGAACTGTACCAAAGCGGCATGATCCGCGAACTGTATTTTCGCGCCGACCGTTCGGAGGCAGTATTGATCCTGGAATGCGCTGATGTAACCGAAGCGCAACAGACATTGGCGTCCCTGCCGCTGGTACAGGAAGGTTTGATCACCTTCGATGTCATTCCACTCATCCCATATCCGGGGTTTGCGCGGCTGTTTGAAGAAAAGTAGGACAAATTTTTAACTTGACAGAAATTGTAAGATTTGTAAAATACCCTTCATCAATCACCCTATGACAGTCCTTTGTAATTATTGCTCCTGTCTGAGGCGGGGTTCGTAACCGCCGCCTGAAATCCCCTCACCAATCAGCAGTCAACGAATCAGGACGGTGGAACGTTCCCCGCGCGCCAATGGATGATATAGCGCAGGACGGCTCGCTGTCCTTTGTTGGTCGTTGACTACTTTTTCATATCGATAACTTTATTATTAATAAGGAAGAAATAAAATGCCTTACGTGCATCCCGAATATCTTGTGGAAACAGAATGGGTTGCTGTCCATTTGAACGATCCGAATGTCCGCATCATTGAATCAGATGAGGATCCATTGCTCTACCCGATCGGTCACATCCCCAGCGCGGTCCAGGTGGACTGGTTCACGACACTGCAGCATCCAGTACGCCGCGACTTTATTACGAAAGAACAATTCGAAGAAGTAGCATCCAACCTGGGTATTACCAACGATACGACTGTTGTTTTTTATGGTGATAAGTCCAACTGGTTTGCTTGCTATGCATTGTGGCTCTTCCAGTATTACGGTCATCAAAATGTGAAGATCATGAACGGCGGCCGCACCAAATGGGAAAAGGAGGGCCGCCCGCTCGTCAAGGAAGTCCCATCGTATGCGAAAACGAAGTATCGGGCGAAAAGGCCAGATAAATCCATTCGGGCGTTTCGAGATCAGGTTCTTAAACAAAGCAAATCAAAGAAGCCTCTCGTGGATGTCCGCTCCCCAAAGGAATACTCGGGCGAGCTCATCTCCATGCCCAACTACCCGCAGGAGGGCGCGACCCGCGGCGGCCACATCCCGGGCGCGGTGAGCATTCCCTGGGCCCAGGCAGTCAATGAGGCCGATAGCACGTTCAAGACGCCCGAGGAGTTGCGTGCCCTTTACGAAGGCAAAGGGATCACGCCCGAGGAGGAAGTCATCGCCTACTGCCGTATCGGCGAGCGTTCCTCATTAACATGGTTTGTGCTGAAGTACCTGCTGGGTTATCCAAAGGTCAAGAATTATGACGGTTCGTGGACCGAATGGGGCAACCTGGTGGACGCGCCGATCGAAAAGTAATCGTAAGGGCGGGGTGACCCCGCCCCTACACAATAATTATGCCTCTCCCTCCCAAACTCCAGGAAATCGTCGAAGACTTCGCGAGCATGACGCGCGAAGAAAAAATAGAGACTCTGGTTGCATACTCTGAGTCCCTGCCGCCGCTGCCGGAGCGGCTCAAGGATGAGCGCGCCAAGATGGATCCCGTGCCGGAGTGCATGACACCGGTCTTTTTGTACGGTGAAAAAGGTCCCGATGGCGGCGTCCTGTTTTATTTTGATATCCCGCCTCAGTCCCCCACCGTGCGCGGACTCGCTTCCATCCTTGCCAGCGGACTCAATGGCTTGCAGCCGGAAGAAATCCTATCCGTGCCCGCGGATTTCTTCATGCCTATGAACTTGCAGGAAGCGATTTCCCAACAACGCATCAACGGTTTTATTGGTGTTCTCGCTCACATGAAACAAGTTGCTGTGAAATTGCTGGGAAATGGATCGTAAGACTGATTTCCCTGCAATTTTGACCGATTGCAAAAATGGAGACTGCAAATCATTCCGGTCAGCCTGAGGGGCAGGCTAACCGGAATGATTTATTTTCGGGACGATTGCGAGAAAACCAAAGTTCTTTTCTTTATGTCTTGTTTTGGATATAATTTAATCAGGAATGAGAAACGGGGATCCGCGAGGAGTATGTTGTGAGGCTGGGATAGCTGGTTATTGCCATGGGAGTGGAATCGTCGACTGTATGAATTTAATTTTGTCACTATAAGGAAACAAATCCGCTCCCCATAGAAACATGGAGTATGACAAAATGTTTTCTGTGGGACAAAACTCTCATTTTTCAGAATGGCTCCAATCGGAGATGGATAAACGCGACTGGTCACAATCAGACTGTGCGCGTGCCGCCGATCTCAATCGAGCGGTCATCAACAAGCTTTTGAACGGAAAATGCAAACCGCAACCCTCCACGCTGGTTGCGATCGCGCGTGCGTTCAAAATCCCTGTAGAAACAGCGTACCGGGCGGCAGGCCTGCTTCCGCCAAGCCCTGACCGGGATGATACAATCGAGCAACTGACGTACATTTTCAATAGCATTCAAAGTGCCCAACGGAGATCAACTGCCATGATACTTCTCAAGGCGCTCGTAACAGAAGAAGAGAACGAACAACGCAGCGACTTCAAAGGGAAACAATCCTGATGCTTCTTTCCCAAACGTCCATTTGACGATCCCCGTTCTCAAGACGGGGATATTTATTTCATCCAGCTTTCAACTTCATTCAGACGAATGATCCTGGAAAGGAATATGAACTTCAATGCAAAGAAACCTTGTTTTCTCCAGCCTGTGGATATTGACCTTATGCGCCTGTGGTCTGACGACGCCTGCGACTCCGACCGGCTCGCCGAATCCGCCTACAGCATCCTCCACACCAGGCGCACCAACCGGGACTGCTTCTTCTACGCCATCCCCGCAGGCGACGCCGACCAATCCCTTCACCGAAACACCTGCTCCCTCCGAAACCCCGACGTCATTGCCTTCCGATACGCCCCTTCCAACGGTGGAAAGCCTGAAAGCCACTGTGACGGCCAATCTGTTGAGCTGCCGTTATGGGCCCGGTCCCGAATACCTTTACCTTTTTGCATTCCGTTCCGGAGCGAATATCGAACTCATCGGCCGCGTGGACGCGCAGAATTGGGACTGGGTGTTGGTCGAGAACCAGGTTCCCTGCTGGGTCAAGGCAAGTTTCCTGAATGTCCAGGGAGATATCCTGAGCCTGCCGGTTGTATATCCCGGTGTTGCAAAGCTGCCTATCACACCTTACTATCCCCGCTCCGAGGTGCTCAGCGCCAAGCGAAATAATCAGACGAACGAGATCACTCTCTCCTGGGTCGAGGTTCCAGTCAGCCTGGGAGACTATGAAGATGAAACGATGCAAACCTACATTGT
>DASTJG010000340.1:0-19251 GCA_035716785.1 Anaerolineales bacterium | reverse complement strand
GCACACCACGCTGGCTGAGCTGGTGGGCAAGACCGATTTCGACCTGCACCCATCCGAATTGGCGCAGAAATATCGAAGTGATGACCTGGCTGTCATGGAAAGTGGACAAGTCGAGGAAATCGTCGAACCCTCTGGGGTTGTTTGGGGCTCTTCATAATTAAGCCTCGACTCACCGCTGTCCAACACCCGCCGATCATCGGCGCGGTAAAGCTCAGCCTGGTCCTTCCAGGGCATATCAAAGTCAGTCTTCCCAATGATCTCTTCGGGCGATGAGAAACCAGCATCTTCTGCGAAGGCTCGGTTGCATCCCAAATAAACCAGATTCTTATCCTTCCAGAATACGGCCTGGGGGATGTTGTTCATGATCAACGGGAGCAACTGCAGGCTGGCCTGAGCGGCCTGTTTGTGAACATTGTCTGTCAGTTTTTTATCTGTGTTTATCATACGTTACCTCCAACTGCGCCGTCAGGATTGGCAGGTGAGTCGGTTTCATTTTTGGTGACTTGGCCAACTTTTTCAGGGGCTGCCATTTGAATCACTGCTCTGCGTCCCAGAATGCTCCCGAGTTCACGGACGGCAGTACGCATGATCGTTGTCGGGTTGGTCGAACTGCGTAACGCACTGGTGATCTGGCGCAGGGTCTGCTCGCGCTGGGCGTGCCTTTCGTTGAGTTCTGAGAGCCGCAGGTTCTCGAGATGTCCACTCAGTTGCTCTGCAACCGCTGAAAGGATTTCGTTAGCTTCCTCCGATAATTCCAGCAGATCGAGCTTCAATTCACCGATCGGTTCATCACGAACGACAAGAGGTCGTTTGATAGCCTGATCTGTTCCAGAATTGTCATTCCCGGAAATGGGGTGAACCTGGTTCAGATCATACACATAACCGGTATCGATCTGATTGTTGTTGCTGTAGCTTTCCCACCCTTCATGGGTCAGACGGCGGACGGCTATTTCGGCCTCCTTGCGGAAGGTTTCGGCCTGTGCCAGCAGGCGCAGGTTTTCCACGTGTTGCGCCAGTTGCTCGCTGATGGCTCTAACCAGTTCTAATTCACTGGCTTTTAAGTTGCCGGGAAGCTGGATCTCGCCAACTTTGGCCCCGGTCACCGTAATAGGCAGATTGAGACTTTGTGCACTCGTTGTTGTCGAGAGTACTTCTGGTTGCAAACGAGTGACCTGACTGTCTTTGAACGCAAAACCGATTTTGTGCTCCTGATGTACAGCATCCAGGAAGTTTTCCCACCCCTGTTCTGTAAAGCGGGACATCCGCGATTCCACATCCGAATGAGCTTCTTGGACTTCGGTGAATAAAGCTGCGTTTCGGATCGCAATCGCCAATTGCCCTGCCAGTGCCCCAAACGCAGGCAGATTGCTTTCTGATAGTGCGCCGGGTTGTTCACTCTGCATGTCGAGTACACCAACCACATTTCCATCGACAATGAGAGGGATGGACATTTCGGAACGGGTGTTTGGGAGCAGCGGGTTTGGCAGAAAACTCGGGTTTTGCGTTGTATCTGCAACGATCTGAGCCCGTTTTTCAAGAACAGCACGTCCATTCAAGGAGCCGGAATTGACGATCAGGTTGTGTCCGCGTTGCAGCAATAAACTTCCTATATCACCGGTACCAGCACGCAGGATGAGTCTTTCTCTGGAAGGATCAGTTAGATAGATTTGGGTGTAATACAAATCGAACTTTCCGCGGATCATCTCGACTGCTTCGGTCAACATCTCAGATTGTTGTTTTAATTTTTCTGTGATGGTTCGTCCGACTTCGGCGGCCAGCTGTAACTCACGAGTGCGGTCGGCGACACGCTGTTCCAGGTTTCCAATCAGATTTCGAATTTGATCGGTCATGACATTGAAAGTATGCGCCAATTTGCCGATCTCGTCCCGGCTTTTTACCTCAACGACGCGGTTTAGGTCACCTGCCGAAATGGCGGAGATAGTCTCTGTGAGAGTAGCAATCGGCTGGAGAGTGTTGCGAATGGTGACCCAGACCAGGGCCAGCATGACTGCACCTCCGGCGAGGATCAGCGCGAGGACAAGAGTCTGGAATTGGCGTGCTGGAGCAATGATCTCGCTTTCAGGACGTTGTGCGATGATGGCCCATCCATTGTCCAATGTGGTTGCATACGCACGCCAGCGTTCCCCGTTCTCATCAGTGAAGTCGATCAGGCCTGTCTGACCCTGGCGCAGGGCGGCTACGGGTGGGTACGCGCTCATGTCGCGCAGTTCGGCCGTAACCGTTGTGTCCGGGTGTGCCACAGCCTGATTGTTGGCATCCACAATGTAAGTAAACCCGCGTTCTCCCAGCTTGCTAACCTGTGTCTCTTCGGCTAGATCAGTCAGGTCAGCGGCGAACATGCCAACTCCTACAGTCCTTCCGCTTGCGTTCTTGATTGGCACGGAGATCACCAGAGCGGGTTGGCCGGTCGTTCTGCCGATCAGGGTTTGATACGTGATAGGCAAACCTTGCTGGGCGCCCAGGAACCACTCCCGGTCACTGTAATCTGTGAGTTCCCCATCGTCGTTGCGGGCGACGTTAAACCCAAGAATGTCCGTAGTGCTGACCAGATACATATATGGATGGGCTTTTGCCATTGCCTGCAACACGGGCTGCTGCTGTTCTGCATCCATACTGAGAATATCCGGCATTAAGGTCAATTCTTCGAGAGCGTTGGTATTGAGTTCCAGCCATGTCGAAACGAGAGATGCCAGTCCACTGCTGGTACCCCGCAATTCAGTATTGGCGCCTGCCTCCATCCGTGTCTTGGCAAGTTCGGTGACGATGATGCTGACAACAATCAGTAGTGGGATCATGACAGTCATCATTAAAACGGTCAGGCGTGCCTGGATTCCATAATTCCGCAACTGGTGGGTCACGAAGAAGAGGATAAGAATCCCTACAGCCGCGGGGCCGATGACCATCCAGGTGAAGTTCTGGATATGGCTGGTGCCAAGCCGAAATGCGGGATCCCAGAGCTCAATCGCTATCATGACCAGCGCTGCACCGACGGCGGTCAGGAGCGCCCGTGTTCTTGATGTCTTTGGAAAAATCAGCCCAACGAAAAGAAGAGTGAACAGGGACAGGTATCCACCCATAATGAAAAGAAAGTTCTTGAGAACCAGCACGACCAGGATCGGACCCACTATCACGTTTGATAGATACGGCAGCCATACACCCATTACAAGCCGGTCGCGCCGCACAAGATTGAAGCCAACCGAGCTGGCGATAAACATCACCAGGGTAAACGGTACCAGGACTATATCTGATAATTCCATCAATCCACCCTGGAGTCCAAACACAATGTATAGCCCTATACCAAAAAAGGCTAGACCAACGGCGGCCGATATTCCCGTTACCCAGAGTCCCACCCGCTTTTCGAGCGCGCCAGAAACAAAGGGTTCTGGTTGGCTCGTATCTGTCTTCGTATTTGGTGTTGCTAACATGGGCTGGACCGCTGGTTTCACGAGATACTCTGGCGGCTTGTCGTCAGATGGTGTCGCTTGCTGGTTCACCAGTTCCGCTTCCAGTTCGGCTACCCGTGCTTGCAGTGCTTCCACTTCCTTGAGACTCAGGATTGCAGGCGGTTCATTTTCACCGGAAAACATATCCTTAAATCGTTTCTGGACATTTTCCTTCACGATTTTTTCTTCTTCATTTGGTTTGTGAGTTTTAGCCATAGGTGCTGCTCCTCATTTTACGTGGGCCTAGTCGGGTTTCTGGCTACTATTTGCCAGCCTTGGAGCTTCAAGGATGACCCGGATATCATTTGCACCCAGGGTCCGGCCGAGTTCACGTGCAGTTGTCTGTAGTGCCTCTTCTATGGAAGCCGTGCTCTTTATCTTTGTGCCAATGGAGATGATGCGCGCCTCGCGCTCAGCGCGTTGTTGAATCTCCACGTAGGAACGTGCATTCAACAGGGCGACAGCGACCTGGTTGGCAAGCGATTGAAGCAAATCAACATCTTCCTGCTTTAATCCACCGATTTCATTTTGTTGAACGTCGAGAACGCCCAGGACTTCGTTGGCAGTTGCAATAGGTACTGCGGCTTCGGATTTGGTCTCCGGTAACAATGGGTTGGGCAACCAGGTCGGGTCCTGGGATGTGTCGGATACCAGGATGGGAATGTTGTTTTCCGCAGCGCGTCCCACCAGACCTTTTCCCTTCGCGACCTTATGTCCGGCTCCTAACAATGCGGCGCCCGCATCACCCGTTCCACCGGACATGATCAAATCTCCACTTGCTTTGTCTAACAGGTAAATGTGAACGTGGTAATAATCAAAGGATGCTTTTAATTGTTCCACCACCTCAATGACCAATTGCCGCTCGTTAAGGATTGTGGAAAGGTTACGACTGACCTCTGCCGATGTCGCCAGGGCTTTGGTGCGGTCTGCGACACGCTGTTCCAGGGTACTGATCAAGTCGCGTAACTGTGTAGTCATGCTGTTGAATGTTCTGGCTAGTGTGCCGGTTTCATCACCTGTTTCCACCGGGGCTTGCGCCATGAGATCGCCTGCCGCTACCCGTTCGGCAACAGCATTGAGACGGACCATCGGCCCCGAGATGATCTGTGCCAGACCCAGGGCAACAAATGTGGCAATGATAAAAATGATCAGGGCGAGGAATACAACGTAGCTTGTTTGGGACTGGACCGGCTGCATCGCCTCGGTCTTATCCTGGTAGACGATCACACGCCAATTCAGATTCGATACTGCAAGTGTATCTTTATCTGTGGCACCCGCAAGAGCTACTCGTGCCTGACTGGCAAGCACGCTCGTCCCGTCATGAATGGTCTCAAAGTACGGGTCATTGACTGACCGGGATAAATCGTTGATGTCAAATCCTGATTCCTCCTCTGTAATGAAAATCGTGCCAGCCTCTCCCACCTCGGCGGACAGTTCCTGACGATTCGGCAGGTACAACTCTGTTAGGCCGCTTTCGCCAAACCGACCGCTGGCCAGGGTATGCGCCAGGGGCTCCAAATTGACTGTTGTGCGCAGGATACCGATCACATTTCCGTTGGCATCATCCCGGATCGTAACTGCTATGATCACACCCAGGGTTTTACTGCTTGCCTCGTATTCGGGTTGACCGATATACAGCCCTTCCCGGTAGGCAACCTGCCACCATTCCTCATCTGCCTGATAGTAGTCGGATGTACGATTCGTGGCAGCAAGGCTAAGTCCCTGGTGATCAGTCAGGAAGGCCTCTACATGTTGTGGAAAATCCACGTGGAATTGACGAAGCTGGGAGGCAGTGTGATTGACAAGAACACTTGTAACCAGCCGGTCAAGATTATTATCTTCTGCATCTGCAACTCGCCACTGACTGTCCAATCGTTCGATCTCAGCCTCACTTAAGGGTTCCATGAGACTGGCACTTTGGGCTGCATTTTGAATCGACTGGTCAAGTGCTAATGTATGTAGAAGGTCGACTTCACGGTCGACTAATTGGGCAACTTCACTTGCCTTGGAGTTGGCCAGAGCAGACATGTTGCTGCCAATGCTCTCGGTCACGTTCGTGCTTAATGAGCGGTTTGTCAGGAATGCGATCGTTCCGATCGAAATCATCACAACGGTTACGATAACGATGATCATCTTGGTGCGCAGGCTGTAATCTGCAAAACCTCGGAATACCATAATGCCCAGGATGACAAGCACCACTCCTGTAATAAGCGGTATGAACAGTTGTAACTCTGGCACAACCAGACGATAGTCAGGTAAAAACAGGTCCAAAAGAATGGTGATGGCTGCTGCCACAAAACTGGCGATGACATAACGCTCCGGCCGGTCCGTTGTCCGCGAGGCAAACTCCACGATCAGTACGGTGCTGGCAATCGACAGCGATATGCCGACGTCAGAAATGAAGAACGGGGTTGCTATCGCCGCCACTATGACGCTATAGATCAGAAACTGTGCCGCGCGTTCGGTCTTCCCGCTCAAGATCAGCCGACGACTCACGTTTGTAGCAGCGAAAACAAGCAGAACAGTGCTGGCTGTGCCCCATAATTGCCATGCACCGATTCTAATCGCCAAGTACACCTCGAATAGCAGGGCAACCAGGGTTGCCACCATGATGATGCTAATGTAACGAAACGCACTCCGGATCTTCGGGTCTGAGGTTTCGGGGAGATGGAAGAATCGCTTGTTCATTTGGTATCCGTCCTCTGGCTTTTTGGTGCCAGTTGTACGCTTGCCTGAGCACCCAAGGCGCGTCCTACTTCACGGACTGCGACCTGCAAGGCACCTTCCATCGTCGTCGTGTCTTGAATCTTTTGGTTGATCGAGACGATCAGCGCTTCGCGTTCGGCGCGCTTTTGTACGTCCCGGTAGCTCCGAATATTGCGCAAGGCGATCGCGACCTGATTGGCGATGGATTGCAATAGACTGACGTCTTCCTGCTTCAAACCATTAACGATGTTGTGCTGTACATCGAGAACACCCAGCACCTGCATACCCAGCGAGATCGGAATGGCCGTCTCGGACTTGGTCTCGGGCAGCAATGGATTGGGCAGCCAGTCGGGGTTTGCCGAAACATCTGAAACCAGAATGGCTGCATTTGTTTCAGCGGCGCGCCCAACCAATCCTTTCCCTTTCTGAATTTTGTGGCCGCGTGCCAGCATGGTCTGTCCAGCCTCGCCCGTCCCACCTGCCATGACCAGCTCTTCTTCCGCCTCATCATAGAGATAGATATGCGCGTGATAGTAATTAAAGGCTGATTTCACCTGCTCCACCACTTCATTGATCAACTGTTCCTGGTCGAGGATGGTGGAGAGGCGGCGGCTGACCTCGGCGGAGGTGGAGAGCGCTTTCGTGCGGTCGGCGACGCGCTCTTCCAGGTTACCGATAAATTCACGCAGCTGACTGGTCATTGCGTTGAAGGTGGTAGCCAGTTGCGCGATCTCGGCGGGTCCACGGACCTGGGCCTGCAGGCCCAGGTTTCCACCCGCAATTTCGGTCGCAACATTTGACAGGTCGATCAGAGGGGTTGACAGACGCCGTGCCAAAAAACCACCTGCCAGAGCCACTAAAATTGCGGATACCAGAATATTGATACCACTTGCAAGCAATGATTGAACGACTGGCTGATAAGCCTCACGGACCGGTAGTTCGGTCACGACAGCCCATTGCGGGGAACCAAGAGGCACAAAGCTTCCTACAACACTCTCTCCGAGCAGTCCTTTATACCGTGTGGCTTCGGGTGTTGTAGCGCTCGATGCTGATGGATCCTCGAGAAATTTCTGTACTTGGGGGATCTGGGATACATTTTCACCGCGTAAGACGCGCGCTGTATCTCCGAAGGCGATCAGGCTACCCTGATTATCCACAACGTAAGCATAACCCGTCTCGCCTACTTCAAGCTGGTCGACCAGGTCCCACATGAACTTCAGGTTGACTTCGGCTGCCAGAATGCCCTGGAAGTCGCCAAAGACGTTTTTAGCAGGGACGGCAATAACCACCAAAGGCTCACTGGTTAGTTCATCGATATAAATGGGACTGATATACCTTTGCCCGGCTTTGGTCTGGGTGAGCACATCTTCATTGAGTTGAGCTTCAAACTGTTCCGATAATGACGATGATTGACGAGAAATCGCATTTATCTGCCGGCCCGCTGTGTTTAGCAATGCCAGTTGTCGGAAGGCCGGCTGTAACCCCAGAAGGCTTTCCACAATACTTTGCCTTGTTTCCACGCTTGCTATAACCGGGTTCCCAAAATCGATGGCTGTTTCCAGCACGCTGAATTTTTCCTGAATGGAATTGGAGACCGTTTTGCTCGCGTCTTGAGCGATCAGCAATTGCTGGGCGGATAATGTCATCTGAGTGGACCCGTAGTTGGCGAGTGCTGCTAATCCTCCGTGGATCAGCAGGAGTACCGTACTCAATGTGAAAAAGGCAATTGCCAGTATTGTCGTCAGGCTGCGTGCAGGCCGGGGTCTGTTTTTCTTGTCTTTCATGATCATCTCGATTCTGGTGGTTATCGTGCGGAGACATTCATCGGCCTCTGCACGATAACCATTTCCAAAAACTTGGAGTTCTACGTGTGCAAGTCAGGCTGCTCTAACGGATAACCTCATCTGCCTGCTTGATTATGCCGTCAGGTACAGTTAAACCGAACTTCTGAGCCATTTTGTAATTAACCTGAATGAAATGTTCCGGGGAGACCGCCGGGATGGTGCCAGCAGGCGTGCCTTTGAGAACTTTGTCAGCCAGGGGCGCGGCCAGTTTGCCTGACGCAAACAGATCCACATTCACACCAAAAATGGAAGCGTATTCACCGACCGAATTATAGACGCCGCCAAACGGGAGTTTGTGTTCATCGGCAAAATTGGCTACGGCCTCGAACGCGTCCGGCGCAACCATGAGCGGCTCCACCACGGCCAGGATCGCGTCCATGCCCATGTCGTCTGCCGCAGCGTATTTGTCCAACTCTGCCTGAAGTTCCGCAGCGTTGTCAGCCGGGAAGGGGATGAGGGTGATGCCCTCGGCTTTTGCCAAAGGTTCCAGCGCTTCCAGTTGAGGCGCAACAATCGGGTACCCGCGCTGATAAGGCATCCAGAACCGTTTGGCATCCGGGGCGATCTGACGCATCATCTCAAACCGCTTGAGCTGAATATCTACACCCGGGAAACGCACGCCGGTGATGTTCCCCCCGGGCTGGCTCACGCTGTCGATAATTCCCATCCCTTCGGTGAAGGCAAAGCTGAATACCACAGGAATATCTGTGCCCTTTGTAATGGTCTTCGCTTCGATGGTGGCTTCTGTGGGGGTCACAACGATCAGGTCCACTTTGTCAGCCACAAACTTCTTAAGGATAGTCTGATAGGTTGGAATGTCAAAGTTCGTGACTTGCACATCATAGGTGATGTTTTCCCCTTCGACATATCCCAGCTCTGCCATGCCTGCTTTAAACCCCTCTGCAATGGGAGCCGTGAATTCGAGCCCGATCAGTATACCTACTTTGTAGGTCTTGGGCGTCGGGGTTGCCGTGCATCCGCTCAGGAGCATGGTGACTACTACAATGAGCATACATACATTTCGAAAGATCCCCTTAAGATTCCCTTTGTTTAACATAAGTTTCCTTTCTGGTTGGTTTTGATACGATTGATTTACCTAGCGAGTGACTTCATCTGCCATTTTTTGCAGGCTCTCTGGTACAGTCACACCCAGTTGTTGAGCCGCTTGGGTATCGATCTGGAAGTAATTGTCTGGCGTAATCACGGGGAGCGTACCAGCGGGGGTGCCATTAAAAATTTTGTCAACCAGAAGCGCACCCTGTTCACCAGCGGACCGTGAATCGGGACGTATGCCAAAGATCGACCTATACTGTCCTTCAATACTCATCGGTCCTCCGCCAATCGGTATCTGGTGATCGTAGCTGAATTTACCCAGCAACGAGTAGAACTCCGGGTTGTTGACCAAAGGCTCGGCGAGCATCAGGATCGCATCTATGCCAATGCCATCCGGAGTGACGAAGCTTTCCAGTTCCGCCTGGAGCTCCTGTGGACTGGTGGTCCCAAATTCGATCAATTCGATGTCCTTGCTTGCTGCCTGTTGACGGATAATGTCCAACTGATACGGTGTACTTGGATAGCCATTCAGATAAGGTACAAAAACCCTTTTTGCATCTGGAGCTAACTGAAGCAGGATTTCCAAGCGCTTGCTGGCAATTTCCGAGCTTGGATAACGCACGCCGGTCATATTTCCACCGGGTTCGCGAATGCTGTCAATGAGATCCAGTTCCTCGATGTCGGTGAAGGCAAAGATAAAAACCACCGGAATATCGGTGCCCTGCGCGGCTGCCTTCGCCTCGACCGAAGCCTCGGTGGGGAACGAAAGGATCAAATCCACTTTATCAGCGACGAATTTTTGGCTGACGCTCTTGTAAGTCTCTACGTCTACATCCGTCGATTGAATATCATAGGAGATGTTTTGACCTTCGACGTAACCTAATTCGGCCATTTTGGACTTGAAGCCATCGACGGCAGGAGCAAACGCAGCCATGCCGGCCAATATGCCTACACGGTACATCTTCTTTTGAGTGCCACACCCACTCAGCATGAGCGTGGCTATGATTAAGAATGTGGAGAGTACCCATACTTTTTGAAAATTCTTTGTGTGTGCCATGCTGTGTACCTTCAATGTGGTTTTGACAGTGTAGGTCTAGCGAATGACCTCATCCGCCATTTTTAGCAGACTCTCCGAAAGGTTCAGACCCAGTTGTTGAGCCATACTGTAATTGATCACCAGGGTTTGCTCAGGGGTGATCACCGGGAGGGTGCCGGCCGGAGCACCTTTGAGGATTTTGTCAGCAACAGGCGCAGCCAACGCACCCACGTTGGTAAGGTTGGTGCTATTAACAAACAGGGCACCCTGGTTTGCCATAAAGCCAATACCGCCAGCCAGCGGGATTTTGTGCTCTGCTGCGAACTTGCTGATCAACTCAAAATTGGCAGTCGATGTATTGAACTCGTCCGGCATGGTGATGATGGCATCTATGCCAGGATCGGACAATTGAGCGCGCGCGGCGAGGTCTGCCGTGAGTTCTTCCATCTGAGTGGCGGGAACTTCCACCAGTGTTACACCCAGGGAAGATGCTGTCGGGCGCAGTGCCTCCAGCGCAGTGGCAGTGTTCGGGCCATTTTTGTTATAGCCTATCCAAACGCGCTTGGCATCTGGCACGATCTGAAGCATGATCGATAAACGCTTACTGATCATTTCAGCCCCCGGATAGCGCACCCCGGTCATGTTCCCGCCCGGTTCGCGGACACTGTTGACCAAGTTGGTCCCTTCCAGTTGACCGTAGGCGAACACCACCGGAATGTCGGTCCCTTGGGTAACGACTTTGGCCGCTACGGCATCCGGGGAACCGGATACAAATATCAAATCAACCTTGTCTTCCACCAGCTTCCTGAGCAGGTCTTGTCTCTGCTCCGGCGTGGCGCCAGGGTCTGTAGTCTGAATGACATAAACGATGTTCTCGTTTTCTATATAACCTAATTCGGTCATTTTGGCTTTGAAGCCAGCTTCTATGGCTGCAAAGGCCTGGTTGCTGCTTAGGATACCTACGCGGTATGCCTTGCTATTGCCACACCCGCTCAATACTAGTGTTGCGATGATTATCCATGTGAGTACCGACCATATTTTTCGAGGATTATTTTTGCCTGTCATTGTATGCTCCTTGTTCCTAGGCTTGTTGATTACAACTTGACCTTCAGGCTGGTTACCAGTTCCCGCTGCGGAAGCGGAAGGGAAAGACTGAAACAAGAGCCCTCTCCCAATTTACTCGCAACCTGTACCTGACCTCCATGTCGTTCGACAATCGATTTGACGATCGCCAGCCCGAGTCCGTTACCGTCAATGTCCCTGGTTTCCTTGTTCTGGACCCGGTAGAAGCGGTCGAAGATAAATGGCAGATCCTCCGCAGGGATGCCGTAGCCGGTATCCTGAACTTTGATCTTTGCCGTGTTCGCTTCATGTTCAAGTGAGAGTGTGACCGTACCTCCGTCGGGTGTGTACTTAATGGCATTGGTTACCAGATTCCGTACTGCTTGGTGCAACTGCAACTCATCTCCCTGAACGATTACACTGTTCTCGTTTTCCAGAACGGTTAACTGCTGATTCTTGACCTGTGCCTGGGGCTGAAACTCATCTGCAATTTGACCCAGCAAGTGAGTCACGTCTATTGCTTCACGCTTGAGTTCTGCAGCCAGGTCCATCTTTGCCAGATCAAGCATGTTCTCGACCAGTTCATTCATGTTCACTGCAGCGTTCTGGATGCGCTTTACAAAATCGTTCTGGGTTTCGTTAAGGGGACCTGCTTTTTCGACAAGACGGCTAAAACCATCGATGGTGGCAATCGGGTTGCGCAAATCGTGTGAGGCAGTAGCGATAAATTCGTTCTTCACCCTTTCGAGCTTTTTGAAATGAGTAACATCGTGCAGCACAACGACACAGCCGCCTTCTGTCAGTGGGGTCATCATCACGGAGAAAACGCGCTGGTCGGGCCACTCGATTTCTCCGGAGGAGATCGCGCTCGAAGACTGGGTTTGATCGAGCAGGCGCAGGAACGGGTCATATCCCAGACCGCCTGGCAGACATTGTCCAACTTTTATTTCGTAGTCGGTGAACAATTTCCGTCCGGCCGGATTTGCAAGCAGGAGGCGCTTTTCTGTATCAAACATCAGGATGGCATCGGCGGCATTGTGCAAGACCGCTGTGAATTTTTGCTCTTCCTGCTTCAGGCTTGCATACAGCCGCGCATTTTCCACCGCAATGGAAGCCTGACTGGCGATGGCCTGCAGAAGTACCTGATGCTCCATACTGAAGTAACCGGGCTGCTCATGGGCCAGGATGAAAAGTCCAAGCAGTTCAAAGCGACCGGTCATGGGAACAATGATCACCGAACGGGTTAAGTCATCCTTTCCAGACTGCCAGAGCGGGTCTTTATTTGTATCCTCAATAATGATGCTGGTTCGTTTCTCTTTGATCTGCTGAAGAATCTCATCCAGAGATGGAAGCTGCAGATTCAGTTGAGTCGCTCCAGATGTAGAAATACGATATTCCTTGTGCAATGGCTCCCTGAGATTGAGCGTAACGACCTGACCGACCGCTGCTCCCAGGGTTTCGACACAGCGCCGTAATGCGACTTCAAGCAGTTCGTTGACATCCAGGCGCGCGCTCAATTCCCTGGCGATTTCGGGAAGGATGCCCAGTTCGCGATTGCGACGGCGGATCGAATCTTCCACCTCCTTTACGCGCAGTTTGGTGCGGATGCGCGCAAGCAGCTCGCGCTTGTCAAACGGCTTGGTAATGTAATCGTCAGCACCCAGGTTCAATCCCCATTGAATATCGTCGGGTGAGGGGCGCGCGGCAGTCAGAATAATGACCGGGATATGTCTGATCTCAGGATCTGCCCGCAATTCCTTGAGTGCGGTAAAACCATCCTTCTCTGGCATATTTACATCCAGAAGGATCAGGTCTGGCATCTCCAGATAAGCTTTTTGTAAAACTTCGATGCCATTCGAGGCAACGATAGGTTCATAACCCTCGTTTACGATAAACCGCGAGAGCAGCGTAACATTATCCGGAATGTCATCGGCGATCATGATCTTAAAGTGACGCGGATTTTCCTGCATTCCCACGGGAGGGCCTACACGATCTATGTTGTCGATCACTTCTTTTACGATCTGGCAGATGCGTTCAGTAGGAACAGGCTTGATGATCGTGTTGTGGATCTTTAGTCGCCGGGTGGTTTCCTTCAGACCGGGGACATCGTAAGCGGTCATCAGGATCGTATAAAGCGGCCGCCCGGCAGGATGTGCCTGCAACTGTTCGATCAATTCCAATCCGTTCATGCCTGGCATCATCATATCGGTAATCAACACGTCAACCGTGTCGTCACTCGCATACTTCAGGGCTTGCTTGCCACTGGTGGCCGAGATGACACTGATACTATTGTCCAGTTGGGCGATGGCACGTGCCAGGGTTGTGGCCGTGAATGGATGATCGTCCACTACCAGAACACGTACAGGAGAACGTTTGTTTTCCACGGTTGTCGGTTTATCCATGCACGCATTTTCACACAGAGGGGTGGATTTGGCGGTTTGTCTCGAGGCGGGAAAGTTGGCAAAAGTTGGTAAAAAGTGGACCGTTCTTACCTGGATTAGAACGTTTGCCCTTCGCGTAGGCAAGATTGTTCTGAATATCGATCAAAAATAACTTTCTTTTGGGGTTCAATGGCTGATAAATGACTTTGCCAACAATGCCTCTGCTGCCTGGCTTTCCACTGGCTTGGTAAAAAGATATCCCTGCCCGTATTCACATTCCATTGCATTTAGCTTCGACAATTGTTCGTCTGTTTCAATGCCTTCCGCAACTACCTTCATCCCAAGATCATGTGCAAGCGCCAGGATCGTCCGGACGATTTCTGAGCCGCTCCTGTCCTTCCCGATTCGGCTGACGAAGGTCCGATCAATCTTGAGTGTATCGATTGGCAGTCGTTGCAGGTAACCCAGTGATGAATATCCAGTGCCGAAATCATCGATCTGTACCTGTACACCCAAAGTGCGTAACTCTGAAAGCATGGCCGATGTAGACTCAGCATCTTCCACAATCATGCTCTCTGTCAGTTCCAGCTTTAGACCGCTGGCATCCAGCCCGGTCTTTTGCAGGAACCAGGCGACCTTTTTAACCAAATCCATCTGGGCGCACTGTTTGGCCGAAAGATTCACACTGACTGTCAACGGCGGGTTTGCAGGGAACCTCAACTGCCATTCACGGATCTGGCGACACGCCTCGCCAAGAACCCAGTAACCGATCGGAACGATCAGCCCAGTTTCTTCGGCCAAGGGGATGAACTCTGCCGGAGAGATAAGTCCCCGTTTTGGATGTTGCCAGCGCACCAGCGCCTCGAAGCCCACGATTTGGCGGGTTCCCAATTCCACAATAGGCTGGTAGTGAATAACGAATTCCTTGCGTTCCAAAGCTTTGCGCAGATCGGTCTCCAGCTCCAACCGTGTCATTGCATGGGCCAGCATCTCTTTGTCGAACATTTCATAGCGCCCGCGCCCCTGTCCTTTGGCGCGGTACATTGCGATATCGGCATCGCGCAAAACATCTTCAGGTTGCTCACCGTCAGCTGCATTCAATACAATGCCCATGCTTACGGAAACAAACACCTTATGACCCTCCAGATCGCAGGGTGAAGCCAGGCTGGTTTGGACACGATTTGCAATACGTGTGATATCTACAGGATCTTGAATGTCTTCGAGCAGGATCACAAACTCATCGCCTCCCAGGCGCGCAACTGTGTCTTCCTCGCGCAGACAGGATTGCAGACGATGGGCGGTTTCGATCAACAACAGATCTCCGATATTATGTCCGAGGCTGTCATTGACTACTTTAAAGCGATCCAGGTCGAGGTATAAAACAGCAAACTTGTAATTCTTGTGCCGCCTGGTGCGTTCCATTGCATGTTGTAATCGATCCATAAACAGAACTCGATTGGGCAGGTTCGTCAGTGGATCGTGCAGTGCGTTGTAAACCAGTTGCTCTTCTGCCTGCTTGCGCTCAGTAACATCACGGAAACTCCAGACGCGCCCAACATTTTGGCCGGCCACAAGCTGAGGCCGGGAATAACGCTCGAAGACTCGTCCATCTTTGAATTCCAGCGTGTCGAAACTTTCTGCAGTTGGTTGTTCGTAGAGTTCCTGGACTTTCGCTATAAAGGGACCAGGGTCAATCAGTTGATCCAGTACAAATGTTAGGGCTTGATTATCTTCTTGAGACTCCATAACAGAGTCCGGGATATGCCACATCTCGATGAAACGCCGATTGAAATTCACGATCTTTCCCTGCCCATCCACCACCAGGATGCCATCGGCCGTCGCCTCCAGTGTGGCATGGAGTGTCGAAATGGATCGTTCCAGTTCTGCCTCAGCCCGTTTGCGCTCGGTGATATCGTGGCTATTGCCCACAATTCCCGTGATCCTCCCTTGGCGGTCTCGTAACGGTACCTTGGTTGTCAGCAGCCAGGTTTGATTGCGATCCTTATCGATACAAGGTTCTTCTCGATTGATTAGCGATTCGCCCGATTGAATAATCTGCTGCTCATCAGCATAGTATAAGGTGGCGAGTTCCCTGGGGAAGAAATCGAAATCCGTCTTTCCCACAGTCTGCTCCATGGTAGTTGTGCCCAGCCGAAGCCGATGAGCAATGTTGTTTATCACAATTCGGCTATCCATATCTTTAATAAAAATGCTGTCTGGCAGGTTATCGATCAGTGTTTGCAGCAGATTACGCTCTTCGACTAACATATCTTCTAATTGCTTTCGCTCAGTGATATCCCGGTCAATGCTTATGACCAGTTCACGCTCGCCGACCTTGATAATCGTTGTCGAGATTTCAACAGGGAAAATGTCCCCATTTTTGCGGCGATAATGGGTGTCCAGTTTAAGATCACCTGCTTCCCGCAATCTTTTCAGGTAGGCGATCCGTTCCGCCTGTGTGGCAGAAGTCACATTCAGAATATCGATGGAATGCCCAATCAATTCATTACGACTATAGCCATTCATTAGGGTTGCTGCCTCATTGCAATCAATGATCGGCCACGAAACGCTGGGATCATGAGGATCAATGAGCACAACAGCATCGGGTGAGAGCTCAAACAGCGTTCGAAAGAGAGCCTCGTTTTTTTTACGGCCAGTAAGTTCAGCGATGAGTTGCTCGTTGGCCTGGCTGAGTTCGGCTGTGCGTGCTAGTACCTGTATTTCTAATGCTTCCTTGGCAAATTGAAGTTCCTGTTCGGCGCGCCTGCGTTCCACCACTTCCTGCTGGACAGAGGTATACAACCTCGCATTCTGAACAGCAATCGCAAGCTGGTTGGCGATGGTGGTTAGAATAGTTATATCCCAATCATTGAAGGCATTAACAGCTGTGCTCTGAACATCTAATGCACCGGTGACCAGTTCACCAATCAATAATGGAATGACCGCTTCGGATCGGGTATCGGGTAATAGAGGATTCTTAAGGTGTGTTGGATTGTTTGCCACATCCATTACGACGACCGGTTTGCGCGTGGCTGTTGCTGTTCCCACCAGCGATTTGGAGCCAACCACCAGTTGATGCTGATCCACAGGGAGTCTGTGCCCGGCCTGACCGGCAGATGCATGCAGCCTGGCTACATCTGAGCCAGGTTCGATTAGAAACACGGAGGTATGATAAAAGTCAAACTTCTCCTCGATAAGCTCCGCTGCAATGACCAGTAATTTGTTCAAATCAAGGGTAGATGTAGCGGCGCTGGCAATTTCGGCAGCAGCAGTCAGCAGTTGATTTTGTCGTAGAATCGTTTGCTCGGCCAATTTGCGAACTTCATCTTCCGCTTCTTTTACACGCAACTTGGCGCGAATACGCGCAAGCAGTTCGTGCTTGTCAAACGGCTTGGTAATATAATCGTCAGCACCCAGGTTCAGCCCCAATTGAACATCGTCTGAAGACGGCCGTGCGGAGGACAGGATAATGACCGGAATGTGATTGATCTCGGGATCTGCCCGCAATTCCTTGAGTGCGGTGAACCCATCTTTCTCCGGCATGTTTACATCGAGGAGGATGAGATCTGGCATCTCCAGGCGGGCCTTTTTTAAAACTTCTACGCCATTCGATGCGGTAACAGGATCGTAGCCCTCCTTTGTGATGAAGTGTGAGAGCAATTTGACATTTTCCGGAACATCGTCGGCGATCAGGATCTTAAAACGATGAATGTTTTTTATGGGGATATCCACATTATCCATGTTGTCAAGCGCCTGTTTTACGATCTGGCAGATGCGCTCGGTGGGGACCGGCTTGATGATCGTGTTATGGATCTTTAATCGTCTGGTGATTTCCTTCAGACCGGGGACATCGTAAGCGGTCATGAGGATTGTATAGGGAATCCTCCCGGTGGAATGTGCCTGCAACTCCTCGATCAACTCCAATCCGTTCATGCCGGGCATCATCATATCGGTGATCAACACGTCAACCGTGTCGTCGCTTGCGTACTTCAGGGCCTCTTTTCCACTGGTGGCAGAGATGACATTAATCCCATCGCCTAATTGAGAGATGGCGCGTGCAAGAGTTGTGGCTGTATTGGGATGATCGTCCACCACCAGAATGTGCACAGGGGCAAGCTTACTACCAGCGGTCACTGGTTTATGCATGTTAACATTTTTACATGGAGCGCTGGATTTGGCGGTTTGTCTCGAGGCGGGAAAGTTGGAAAAAGTTGGTAACAAAACGAAAGACTCCAGTTCAAGCTGGAGTCCTTCGCTGCTCATGCAGCAGGAAAATTCGAGAAGCTAATCTACCACAAGGCGATAGCCGGTCCCGCGTACATTGATAATGAAAGTTGGGTGTTGCGGATCGGGTTCAAGGGTTTCGCGAACCTGGTGAACATGCCATTTGGACAGCTCCTGAGCTTCACGCGCGTCTGCCTGATAGCCTTGCGCTTCTGTAACAAGGGTTTGGTAATCGACAACGTTAGGCGCATGACGAGCCAGGACGAGTAAATAGTTAAAAGCTGTGAGGGAGAGGTCAACCGTTTGGCTGCCAATAGTAGCCCGGTGGGTATGCAGATCAAGAATCAAAGTGCCCCGTTTGAGATAGCGATCATCTCCATTGGTCCCTTTATCCTTCGGGCCAGGTTCTGCCTCCTCTTCACTTTCCAGACTCCTGAGCTCAGTTTGCAAGGCTTCGATTTGAGCCTGAAGTTCCTTTTTGCGGCGTTCACGTTCCAGGTTTAACAATACGGCTTTGGCGCGTTCAACGATCAATTCCGGTTTCAGTGGTTTTTGCAGATAGTCTATCGCACCCTGCCGCAGGGCGCTCACGGCGGAATTCAGATCGGGTTGACCCGTGAAAAGAATTACAGGCAATTTGGGGTAGTTTGCGTTAAGTGCCTGAAGCGTTTCGAGCCCGTTCATATCGGGCATACGGATGTCCATGTACACCAGGTCGAACGTTTGTTGCGAAAGGAGGTCCAGCCCTTCCTTCCCGCTCGCAGCAGTGGTCACTTCAAACCCGGCACGCTGCAGAACGCGCGCCACCGTGTGCCGCAGATTTGCCTCATCATCCACAACGAGAATGCGACCGGAGCTGGTCATCTGCCATCTCCTTTCCAGGCGGGGAATCGGATTGTGAACTTTGCTCCGCCGTCATGACAATTCTCAGCAAGGATTTCACCGTGGTGCTGCTGGATGATCTCATGTGTGATCGTTAATCCAAGCCCGGTACCCGCCTCCTTATTGGTGACAAATGGCTCGAAGATTCTGGAGAGCAGGTCCGGGTCAATTCCCACGCCGGTATCCCTGACAGAAAACATAATTTCATCCTTCGCAGGGGAACCGCGTGTTTCAACAAGGAGATTTCCTCCTGCAGGCATGGCTTCCACTGCATTCATAAAAAGGTTCAGTGTGACTTGTTTGATATGATCAGCAATGCCTTGGATAACTGGCAGATCGGGATCAAGCTGGCATACGAAATTGATGCCTTTGTGACGCAAATGGGTGGAAATTAATGTTTGTACATCCTGGATGATGCCGTTGATTTGTACCGGTTTGAATTCTTCTGTTTGAACGGGTCGATAGGTGGAACGCAATTGGTCGAGCAGTGCACCCATGCGGTCTGCCTCTGACGAAATAATGCTTAATGTTTGCAGTCCATCCTCTGAGCTCTTCAACTCGTCCTTCAATAAGAACAGGGCGTTTTGAATGGTCTGCAG
>DASTJG010000339.1:0-7337 GCA_035716785.1 Anaerolineales bacterium | reverse complement strand
TTGCCATGTATCTCCTGCGAAAAGAAACGGATGCATCTCTTCCCCAGATTGGGGAGGTCCTTGGTGGACGCGATCACACGACCGTTATGTATGCCATCGAAAAGATTGCCGGTGACATCGAAACGAAAACGGACTTGCGCAAACGTGTAGTCAGTGTTAAACAGCAATTATATGGTCAGGGGGCAGTAATTTAGCGAATTTGCCCTGGGAAACCGGGGCTTTTGTTTTTTGATAGAATAGGGGATGTTTTATACAGGAAAGTTGTAAATGATTCCCGGCTTGGATGGCTTGCGCGCAATCGCTGTTTTATTAGTTTTTGCATCTCATGCTGATCTCGTAAGTATTGGATGGATGGGCGTCCAGCTCTTCTTTGTTTTGTCGGGCTTTCTGATCACCAGTATTTTGCTGGAGATGAAAGCCTCACTTCCGGTGGGGAAATATTTTGTCAAGTTCTATGGCAGGAGATTCCTGCGCATCTTTCCACTTTACTATTTTTATCTGGCTGTGATGGTTGTCGTGGTGTACTGGCTTCTCGTGGTGGATTTTCGTCCAGGGACCATGCAGATCTTCTTTGACCAGGTCGGGTATGCATTTCTTTATGTCTACAATATTTTCTACAGAGCAGCATGGTTTCATCCCATGCAATTTCTTGACCACTTCTGGTCTCTGGCTGTGGAGGAACAGTTCTATATCGTTTGGCCGTTGCTGCTTCTGCTTGTTCCACAAAAATATCTGAAAACGCTGTTTATTTCATTCATCGTACTGGGAGCCGGGTTCCGAGTCCTGTTGTATTTGTGGTACCTCTCCGGGAGCAATTCGTGGTTTTTCCGCGAACCTTTTGGGTTCGTTGTCTATTCGTGGCCGCTCAGTCAGCTCGATGCCTTTGCCTTTGGAGCATATATATCAAGATATACGATCTGGCGCCCTAAGGCACAACTGTTATTTCTGTTAATGCTGGTCTCCACGATCGGGTTTACAGTAACCTACTTTACTACCGGCAGCATTGGTTCGGTTACTGCACTTGGATACAGCCTATCTGCTGGGAACGGATATCAGTTTATCTGGATGTATACGTTGTTCAACTACTTCTTTGCCGTGTTGATCTACTGTGTGGTTCATGAAAAGGTTTTGCTCAGGTTCCTTGAAATGCCGTGGCTGCGTTATTTGGGAAAGATCTCGTATGGAATATACGTATATCACTTAGCCCTGATCTGGTTTATCTGGAAGCTTTATGAGGAACAAATGCAGGGTGGAATGGTGTACTGGATAAAGCTTGCTGCCGCTTTATCAGGCACCATCCTGATTGCCAGCCTGAGTTATTCTCTCCTGGAGAAGCCCATCCTGAATTTGAAGGACCGTTTCTTTGCCTGGTCGCAGAGCCCGGACGACGAGCGACCCCACGCAATTTTGTGATATAATCCCGCCCCGGCGCCAAAGCGCCACACATCTTGCCTGGGACGGGCAATAAGCGTCCTTGAGTGGGTCTTGATCCCCACTAAACTCACTCCGTTCCGCACTGGCGCCGTGGCGCCACGTGTTGGAGAACGGTCGAAGTTAGGAGAAATAAATGGCTGTCATTTCTATGAAAGCCCTGCTTGAGAGCGGCGTTCACTTCGGGCACCGCACCAACAAGTGGGACCCCCGCATGAAACCGTACATCTTCACGGAACGTAACGGTATTCACATTATTGACCTGCAGCAGACTTCCAAGCTGTTGAACAATGCCTACAATGTGATCCGCGATGTGGCGGCAAACGGCGGGAATGTGTTGTTCGTCGGCACCAAGCGCCAGGCACAGGAGACCGTTGCTGAGGAAGCAAATCGCTGTGGCATGCCTTATGTCACGGAGCGCTGGATGGGCGGCATGTTGACCAACTGGTCCACCATGCATGCCCGTATTCAGGAGCTCGAGCGCCTCGAGAAGATGCGCGATACCAATGAATTGGATCGCCTGACCAAGAAGGAAGGTCTGCTGATCGGTCGTGAGATCATACGTTTGACCACACGCCTCTCGGGCACGCGTTCGATGAAGCGCCGCCCGGACCTGCTCTTCATCGTGGATGTCGGCCGTGAAGAAGCTGCGGTGCACGAAGCGAATTTGCTCAATATCCCCATCGTTGCACTGGTGGATACGAACTGCAATCCCCAGAACATCGACTATGTGATCCCTTCCAATGACGATGCCATCCGCGCCATCAAGCTGCTGGTTGCCAAGGTTGCAGATGCCGTTCTCGAGGGCAAGGCCATGCGTAAAGACGAGGAAGGCGCAGAAGAGAAGCCTGATCCAGAAGCACAAGCCAGAGCCGACAAATCCGCTCGCCGAATTCCGAAGGTGGTGGATGTTGATGAGGATGTGCAAGATGATGCACTGCTTGGCGAAGCGACACTGGCGAAAATGAACGCCGCGCGTGAAGATGTTGTCCAGCCGCCTGCAGTTGAAAAGACCGAGCCCAAAGCCCCTGCGGCGGCTGATGCAGCGAGCGAGTCTGCATCTGACGAGAAGAACACGGAAGCAAAAGAAGGATAAGAACGATGGAAATCACGACTGAGATGATCAAAGAGTTACGCGCTGCGACCCGGGCCGGGATTTCGGATTGTCGCAAGGCGCTCACGGAAGCGGATGGTGACTTCCAAAAAGCAGTGGATTGGCTGCGCGAAAAAGGCATGGCGACGGCTGCCAAGCGCGCCGACCGCGAAGCCTCTCAGGGCGTCGTGGAGTTGTATTCGCATGGCGGCGGGCGCGTGGGTGTAATGGTGGAAGTCAATTGCGAAACCGATTTCGTGGCTCGCTCGGAACAGTTCCGCAGCTTGGCTCATGAACTGGCGCTTCACATTGCTGCTGCGGCTCCCCACTACCTCAAAGCGGAAGATATTCCCGCTGAGGTCTTGGAGCGTGAAGCAGAGATCGCCAAGGTTCGCGCCAAAGAGGAAGGCAAGCCTGAGAACATCCTGGACAAGATCGTGCAGGGACGGCTTGAGAAGTTCAAAGACGAAGTTGTCCTTTCACGCCAGCCGTACGTTCGCGATGAGACCATCACGATTGAAAAGCTGATCCTCCAGAACGTGGCTGCCATCGGTGAAAATGTGATCGTGCGCCGATTCCAGCGCTGGGAACTGGGTGAAAGCTTAAACGACTAGTTATTAGAATGACCAACCAACAGGTTGGTCATTTTTATACCCACCACCCTTGGACTCCCTCCCCAAAATTCGTAGAAATTGGGGGAGGGAGGGGGTGGGGTCCAAAGGAGAATTATGAGCGACACAAAATACAAACGCGTTCTTCTCAAACTCAGTGGGGAGTCGCTGGCTGGCAAGTCGGGCTTTGGCATCGACGTGGATGAGGCGGAATCGATTGCCAGCCGGATCAAGGAAGTTTTCGATCTGGGTGTGGAGGTCGCGATGGTGATCGGCGCCGGCAACCTGTGGCGCGGCAAACAGGGCCTGGAGCGCGGGATGGACCGCGCCACCGCCGATTACATGGGCATGCTGGCAACCGTGATGAATTCCATGGTGTTGATGGATGCGCTCGAGCGGATAGGCGTTTTTACCCGGGTCCTCTCCGCCGTCGAAATGCGCGCCGTTGCGGAACCCTATATTCGGCGCCGCGCCATTCGTCATCTCGAAAAGGGACGCGTCGTCATCTTTGGCGCCGGGACGGGCAATCCCTTCTTTTCGACCGATACAGCGGCTGCCTTGCGCGCAATGGAAATCGGCGCGGAAGTGGTGATCAAAGCTACCAAAGTGGATGGGATCTACGACTCGGATCCGAAAAAGAATTCAGATGCCAAAAAATTCACAGAAATGACTCACATGGAATTTCTGAACCGTCGTATCGCTGTGATGGACAGCACGGCGGTCACATTGTGTATGGAAAACAACCTGCCCATCCTGGTTCTCAATCTCTGGGACCCGCATGCCCTTGTCGATGCGTTAAAGGGGAAAGCTGTTGGGACGCTGGTGCACACTTAATGTTGTTGATTATTCGATAGGAGAGAAGCTTCTCTCCTATTTTTAGTTACACACGTAGCACGCCGCAAAGCGGCAGTGCGGACACGCTCAGCGGTCCTGTGGATAGTTGAGAGTCTCTCGTATTTCTTCAAAATCTCTCAGTAATCTCCATCTGTGTAGCGTTTTTTGTCGTTTTAGGGTATCCTTAACCTCACGATTACGGAGTGTCGCAAAGAATCCGAAACTGGAAATTTGCACTTCAGTCTGCAAATTGTTCCAAAATCATTTCAACAAGCGGCATTTCAATACTCCAGGAGGCTGTGGTGATAAAAGATCTTCTCAAGGATGCCGAATCTCGCATGCGTAGCGCTATTCAAGTCCTTCATGACGACCTTGCGGCGATTCGCACGGGGCGCGCCAGCCCAAGTCTGGTCGAAAAACTGCCAATCGAATATTACGGGACACCCACACCTCTCATGCAGCTGGCTTCGATCAGTGTGCCGGAACCGCGCACGCTGACGATCAAACCGTTCGATGGAACTACCCTCAAGGCGATCGAAAAAGCGATCCTCACTTCGGATCTCGGACTGAATCCCAATAACGATGGCAAGGTCATCCACCTCAACCTGCCTCCGCTGAACGAGGAGCGCCGGCGTGACCTGGTTAAGCATGTGCATCATCGCCTCGAGGAGGCGCGGGTTGCCGTTCGCAACATCCGCCGCGACTCACACAATGATATGCGCGATTTCGAAAAGGAAAAATTGATCTCGGAGGATGACCTGGAGCGCGGCGAAGCGGAGCTTCAAAAGCTGACAGATCGCTTTATCGAGGAGATCGCGGAGCACGGCAAGAAAAAAGAAGTCGAGATCATGGAAGTGTAGTTTCCGTCATTGCGAGGAGGGTTGAGACATATAGTGTCGAAATCCCGACGAAGCAATCTCCCAATGAAGATGAGATTGCTTCGACCTTGCAGGTCTCGCAATGACAGTTAATGATTATGCCTGATACCCCTTTGAACATTCCTGCTGACAAACTTCCTCGCCATGTTGCCATGATCATGGACGGCAACGGACGTTGGGCGCTTTCGCGCGGGCTGCCGCGCCTGGCGGGTCACAAAGCAGGGACGGAAAATCTGCGGCGCGTGATCCGTGCCACAGTTGAGTTTGGAGTAAAGTACCTCACCATCTATGCCTTTTCCACCGAAAATTGGGGACGCCCGCCGGAGGAAGTGAAAGGTCTCATGTACATCCTCGAGGATGTCATCAACCGGGAGTTGAAGGAATTGCACCAGGAGGGTGTGCAGTTGCGCCATATTGGCCGGCTCGAGCGCCTGGCTCCCACCCTTCAGGAAAAGGTGTTGGATGCGGTGGATTTGACAAAAGACAATGATCGTCTGATCCTCAACGTCGCGTTCAACTATGGCGGACGCGCCGAGATCGTCGACGCGATCCAAAATATTATGAGAGATGGCATCCCCCCGGAAGATGTGACCGACGAACTCGTCAGTCAATATCTGTACACGGCGGGTGTGCCTGACCCGGACCTCATCATTCGTACTTCGGGAGAACTGCGTGTGAGCAATTTCCTCATCTGGCAAGCTGCATATTCGGAATGGTATGTCACGCCTACTTACTGGCCCGACTTCAACAGAGAAGAATATCGCCGTGCGCTGGAAACCTTTGCTCAACGCGACCGCCGTTATGGCAAAGTCTCATCGAACGAATATGAGGCCAGTAATGCTTAAGCGCACACTGACCTCGCTGGGTTTTGCGGCGGTCGGTTTGCCTGCGATCATTTTCGGCGGGGTATTTTATTACCTGTTGCTGGCGGTGATCCTCACCGGCAGCGCCTGGGAATATGTTCGTTTGTTTCGGGCCGTTCGGTCTGAGCCACATGAGATCGTCACGGTTGGAGGCGTGCTGGGTATTGCCACAGCGCGCTTCTTTTTTCCCGAGGCAGCCATCCCGTTGTTTGTGCTGCTGGTCCTTCTGGCAATGGGCATCCACGTAGTTGTCTACGAACGCGGGCGCGATCAGGCGTCCATCGATTTTGCCGTGACTGTGGCGGGGCTTGTCTATCTCGGCTGGGTGGGATCGTACCTGATCGATCTGCGCCAGCTTCCGCAGGGTCTCTGGTGGTTGATGATCGTCCTGCCGATCGTTTGGGGCGGCGACACGGGCGCCTATACCATTGGCGTTCGATACGGAAAACACAAAATGACGCCGCGTCTCAGCCCGAATAAAAGCTGGGAGGGGTACTTTGCCGGGGTATTTACATCTGTAGCTGTGGGTGCGTTTTTTGCCTATGCCTTCTCATCGTTGGATCCCAAACCCCTGGGTGGTTTGATCAATGCAGTCCAGGGAGGCTTTCTGGGTTTGGTGATCGGCGCGCTGGCGCCCCTGGGCGATCTTGGGGAAAGCATGTTCAAACGTCAGGGTGGACTCAAAGACTCGAGCAATATCTTTCCCGGGCACGGGGGATTTTTCGACCGGATCGATTCCTGGATCTGGGGCGCTGCGCTCGGTTATTTTCTGATCCAACTTTTTATTTTATAAGGAGGTGTCATGCAGAACGGAGGTAGTGAGCCGACTCGTAACCTGGCGCTGGAACTGGCACGGGTAACGGAAGCTGCGGCCATGGCGGCCGGTCGCTTTATGGGACGCGGGGACAAGGAAGCCGCGGATGGAGCTGCGGTCAATGGGATGCGGACTGTGCTCCAGACGGTGGACATGAACGGGATCATCATCATTGGTGAGGGGGAGAAGGATAACGCTCCCATGTTGTACAACGGTGAGAATGTGGGGAACGGTCTGCCCCCGGATGTGGACGTGGCTGTGGACCCCATCGACGGTACGCGCCCTCTGGCGTTTGGTCGCTCGAACTCGATCGCCACGGTGGCAGTCGCGCCGCGCGGCACGATGTTCGACCCGGGGCCGTATGTGTACATGAACAAGCTCGCCGTAGGGCCGGAAGCGAAGGGCGTGATCGATATCGAGAAATCCATTACCGAAAATTTAAAGGCGATCGCCAAAGCCAAGGATAAGGATGTGGAGGATCTGACAACGATCATCCTGGACCGCGACCGTCACCAGGATATGGTCGCCGAGATCCGCAGGGCCGGCGCGCGCATTCGCCTCATTCCCGATGGAGATGTGGCAGCTGCTCTAATGACAGCCTGGCCCGGTGCAGGCGTGGATGTGCTGCTGGGCATCGGTGGCACGCCCGAGGGCGTGATCGCAGCCTGCGCCTTGCGCGCCATGGGCGGCGAGATCCAGGGCAAGCTCTACGCGCGCGACGAAGATGAACTGCGCCGCGGCCGTGATGCAGGCTATGATTTCGATAAGATCATCACCATGGACGACCTGGTCTCGTCGGAGGATGTGTTCTTT